>CALKYD010000121.1 GCA_938003605.1 uncultured Sulfolobales archaeon
TACTTTACTTACTACGCTGTCTTCACCGTATACATTGAGGTAGGTCTCCTGCTGGCCAGCGAAGCTCGCTTCAGGCATGTCTTCAGCTGTTGCACTACTTCTTACAGCCACCCTTAGCTTAGCTTCATCAATGTTTAACCTTAGTGAAAGCTCTCTGTAAGCTCTCCTAATAGCTTCCTCAACTTCAGGAGGCATGGGAGTGCTCTTAATCATTTCCCTAATCTTAGCCGTAGTTTCATCAAGGGCCTTCTTATCGTTTACATCAAGCCTTGCGAGCATCGAGTAGATCTTCTCGCTTAAGCCCGTCTTCTCCAGGAAGTACTTGTATGCATATGCTGTAACAGCGAAGCCTGGGGGAACAGGTATGCCTGCTCTAAGCATTTCGCCTAAGTTAGCGTTCTTTCCTCCAACAAGAACTGTGTCATCCTTAGTTACCTCTTCAAGCCACAGTATAAACCTCTCCTCCTTAGGCTTATCGCTCATTGAATACACCCACAGCGTTTTTACTGAAAGCTAGAGACAACCTTAAGCGATATAAATACTTTTTCAGAGAGCACAGCTACATCCATGAACTATTCCAACTAAAGCCACGGATTCCGAAATACGTAGCTTACGCAACTCATGAAATCCAATAGCCTAGAGCTCCGCAACGATAAGAGGTGCATAGCGTTTAAATGAGTTGTTCATGGAAAACAAGCCTTAAAGGCCCGATCCCAGCTTGAGGCAGCTGCGAGACCTCGCGGATCTCACAGCTGGCCTCAACGCGGCTGGCTTAACTTCCGGGTTCGATATGGGACCGGGTGTTGCCCAGCCGCTATGGCCGGGTCGGGCTGAGAACTACTTAAAGAAATGCGGCGTTTATAAATGTTTTTACGCTCCCCCTCAATTCATCATTTCTTTAATTCAATTACATATATCCCTCTTACCTTTAGAGACGAAGAGCACTTAGGGCATTTTCCCTTCAGCAAACCTATGAAGTCGCCCTGCTGATAGTCTACTTCCTCAATATAGTCGCACTTAGTGCACTTCAGCAATGTCTTTACAGTACTTACGGGTTCTTTAGGCCTCCTATATACGTCTAAGAGAGCCTTAATTACTGTAGCTACAATCACTGTGATTATGGCTATAATCATTAACGTGTTTTGATCGAAGTTCATTGAGCTACACCGATTGTATTGCCTATGCCAGCAACTACTATTGTAGCGTTTTCAAGAGTGTTTTCAACTATAAGTCTCTTCACGTAGTCAGCAGCTCTTTCAGCTGCTTCATAAAGCTCTTTCTTAAGAGGCTTCAATGCCGACGCTAAGTCCATCTTTATTATGAGCGCTCTGAGGGGTATGTTATATTTAGCTGTAGCTCTTTCTATAGCTATTTTCTCAGGACCTGGATCACCTATTGCAGCTCCAACTCCTTCAGATATCTCTCCATCCTCTTCCCCCTCAAGTTTTAACGCTGCATCAACTGTTATCACTAAGTCTATGTTTCCATTAAGTTCATCAATTAGGTCCGACAGTACTTTACCCGGCTTTCCAACGTTTGACCCAGGTCCTTCAGCTTTCACAATAAATACCCTCCTATTGTTTAACCTAGCTTCAACTATTGCCGTATCCTCAATAGCCCTCCTCGATAAAACTTCTGATTCCTCAATTAATCTATAGGCCACTATGGCTCCAACGCTGTCCCCAACTGGCTTAGCGCTCATAAATGCGTCTAAAGCTTTATAGTATGTAGTAGCCGCCTTCATTATTTCAGGCATCTGTAGTTGAAGCTGCATTATTAGAACCCAGTTATTCTGCTTCTCTCCTAGGAGAATGTAGTGCCTAATGACTTTGTACAAGTAGTTTAACACTATGGCTACTTCAAGCGATGACTCGAGCAAGCTCCTCTCATACTTACCTGCATTTGGAAGAAGCTTCTCAAAGAAGCTCTTTATTGCTCTCTCCTCAGTTCTAAGTATGTGGTCAAGTCTCTTAATGATGTCTATTGGCTCTATTTCAACTGGGCTAATTGCGAAGAAGTCCATGTACCTAGCGACAGAGTACTCAGGATCTCGTGCTCCAAGCTTCCTCAACGCATCTATTATCCTGGCTCTACTGCTCTCAGCATAACTCCTTATTACATTCAGCTTGCTCCTAATGTCGTAGATCCATATCTTCATTTGAATCCTCTGATTAGTTCCAGTAATTATCATTATGAAGAAAGTTATGAATGCTAGCTGCCAAACATAGTCTAGCCAGCCATTCATGAGTAGACCCTGCTCTATAGCTTGTAGCAAGTTTTTGAATACTGATAGTTACTTAAATACTAACTTGAGCTAGTTAAATAGTTGTAACTACGACTTCTCTGCCATTTATTAAGACGGTGTGCTCACACTGTGATACAAGGCCTCCAGATACTTCAATTAAAACTGGGTATGCGTGAAGCCTTCCACGAGCCGCTAGCTCCTTTAAAGCTCTTTGAGCTGAATCAATGCCTTCAAGAGTTTTCGAAAGCCACCTTAGGCAGAACGGTAGAGTTCTATAAGTCTCCCACAGCTTTTTCAGTAATTCATCCCGCTGCTTAGGAGCTCCTCTAAGGGAGTATATTACTGTAGTTGGAGAGTCTTTAACAAATCCTTCTCCATTAGTTGCGAATGGCTCTATGGCGTAGACTCCGTCAATTAACCTATGCTTGGCTCTATGGTCGTTGTAGTTAGGTATGCTTACACCACTATGTATTACGAATCTATCTATGCTGTGGCCAGTTAGATTCCTTACTGGCTTAAACCCCCTCATTCTTATTGAGTCCTCTATCGCTTTCCCAACGTAGTTCACGGATACTCCATTGCTGATTACTTTCAGAGCTGACTCAAGAGCTTTTTCAGCTGATTCAAGTAGAGGTTCGTAAGCAGGGTTAAACGTTATTGTAGTAGCTGTATCAGCTATGTATCCATCTACGTGGACTCCTATATCGATTTTAACTACTGAGGAATCGGGGATCACAGACTGATCTTCAGGGATTGGAGTGTAGTGAGCGGCAACGTCATTAATTGAAATGTTGACTGGAAATGCTGGCTGGCCGCCGAGCTCCCTAATCCTTTCTTCAATAGCTTCAGCTAGCTTAACTAAGCTCAATCCAGGCCTTACTAGTGATTCAGCTTCTCTTCTAACTCTACTAGCTATGCTGCCAGCCCTCAAGTACTTCTCAACTACTTCTTCACTAATCATTGAGAAACCCCGTAATTGATAGGTAGCTTGAAAGCTATATATTGCCTACTAAAGCTCCTCACGTACTTTTAATGAAGTAGCCTCTATATTCACAAAAACTCGGCGAGCAATGCAGTGAATTCACTGAGTTTACGCTGGTGTAGCGGAGACTAGCCCATGAGAGTGTAAGTTGATGAAAGATACTGATGCAGGTCCTTCGAAGTGGGGGCGTACATTAGATCAGGGGGCTTCCAGCAGTAGGAATGTGAATTCCACTGCTAGAAAATGATTACTTCAATCCCCCATATATGATTAGTTATTAGTGGAGTAAGGCTTTAAGCTTAGGCTACGTGATATTGCTGTGGTGAGGGAATATGGCTGTATTGAGATACTTTGGGCATTCAGCTTTTGAATTAAGGTTTACTGGGCTTGACGGGCTTGAGAAGAGGATTCTCGTAGATCCATGGATTTCAAACCCTCTTTCACCAATCTCCCCTGCAGGTTATGCTGGGGGAGTTGACTACATATTCATCACGCACGATCATGGGGACCACGTTGGCGATGCTGAAGCAATAGCTAGGAGGACTGGGGCCACTGTAGTGGCAATATATGATTTAGCTGTTGAACTAGAGGCTAGAGGGCTTAAAGCAATTGGTGCAAACATTGGCGGTAGAATAAGTCTAGAGGACGTATTTGCAGTACTTACTCCAGCAATACACAGTTCTCGAACTGGTTCACCTACTGGAGTAATCGTTGGAGGTAGGGATGTAAGGGTTTATCACGCAGGAGACACAGGGCTATTTAGTGAAATGGAGTTCATCGGAATGCTCTATAAGCCAAACATAGCGCTACTGCCTATAGGAGGCCACTTCACTATGGGGGTTGAGGAAGCATCCATAGCA
>CALKYD010000122.1 GCA_938003605.1 uncultured Sulfolobales archaeon
GATCCATCGCAGCGATAGACCATTGATGGAACAAGCCCCTTAAGTGAGTTACTGACGTAGAGAATACTGCCTGGCACTAGTATGGGTAGTGAGTTCTCCTCTGCTCTAGTCTTAAGTATATGGCTTAGCGTTGAGTAATTCATGTACAGCGGGTTTATTGAAGCAACTACAGTGCTTGCTCCAAGAACTTTGTAGACTCTAGCTATTTCCGGGTAATAGACTTCATCATCTATCATTACTCCTATGGCCAGCCCCTTGACTCTAAACAAGTCTATGCTTTTACCAGCCTTAATTCCACTGGCTGTCTCCCTGTTTGATACAACTAGCTTTCTCCTCTTAGCTAGCAGCCTCCCCTCATAATTTATGAATAGACTCGATACGTAGTGGTATGCACCAGCTTTCTCCAAGAACCCGGAAACCACTATGTTTACTCTCTCAAGCCTCGCCAGCGCGGCCATTATTTTAATAGTCTCATCAGAAGTCAATTCGAAGAACTTCTTGCAGGTCTCTTCAGAAACTCCGTCAATACCAACTACTGGGCCAGTGTTGAAGAATGGAGGGAGTATTATGTACCTTGCGCCAAGCTTTTTAGCTAACCTAACGTTCTTGATTACGTTCCGCACATTCCTCTTTCTTGCAAAAGCCACTACCCTACAGTGGAGCATAGCTATGTATCTTCCAACATCACTTTTCCCTAAATAGTCTACATCTATTTGTCCTCTTCCCTGCAGACTCTCCTCCGCCATTTACTCGAATCAACCCCCAGAACACTTACCTCAAGTTCGTTATAAATGTTCTCTAGAACATCCCGGTAATGCCTGTGGCCCTCCTCAATCACTGTCATTAGTTCCTCAAGCCTTCTAGTAGCTTCAACACTTACTGCTCCTCTAGAGAACTCATTGAAGAACTCCATTATGTTAAACGCTCTTCGAGTAGGGTATAGGGCTTTTGCCTTAGGTTATGCTTTCACGTACCTTCCGTCAATGAGGGTTTGAATGATCTTGGCATGAACACCCGGCCTTCCAATACTGTTCTCCTTCATTCACTTAACTACGTTGTTGAGTTTCGGGAGGAGCTGAAGGATCTTCTCGACTCTAGTTACGTAGTACTCGCCCCGCTCTACAGGCATTCTTAAAGCCATAGCGTTATGTACTTCAAGGAAGTCTGGCTTAGGAGGCTCTACGTAGACCTCTACCAACTTTGTTAGAGATTCATTGAATTTAACGTTGAGTAGCTGTTTTCTAACAATAGCTGAAGCCATCTGGCTTGAAATAAATCTTCTAAACACTAAGTCGTATACCTGTAGGTGAAGCTAAGTCAATGGCTTTGGCTAACGAGACTTTCTCCCGGACTAAACGCAGTAATTGCTCTGCATCCATAGGCCTAGTGGGCCTTATAGCCTCATGAGCTCTCCCAACACTCCACGTCCTTGGCTTAAACGCTTCCCTAGACACATCTCCACACTTTTCGATAACGTAGTCTGCAGCTATCCTTATCTCTACATTGCTTACGCGAATGCTGTCTGTCCTATGAATGAATTGCCCCACCCGCTAAGACTTTTCTAACAGATCCCTATCTATGTCAGCAATGACTTTCCCCAGATCTACTGTTGAAAGATCCTTTAGTGAGGAATCCTCAAAGATCTACTTTAGCCTCCTCTCAATGCAGCGGAGGAGGCCTAGATCATCAACTACTACTGAAAGACCCTTTGTCAGCCCACCTGGATACATTCTTAAAGCTCTTCCACTAGCTTGAATGTATGTAGCTATATCTGGCAACATTACATAGGTTCTCCCCCCTTCTTCAGCAATGCTTATCTCTCCGGAATTCTTCAATCTCTCAAGGACATATGTTCTCGCAAGAAGACTTCTAACTACTTAATTGCTTTCAGAAGGATCTTGGTGAATCCCTCCAACTCCTTCTTTAATAGCCTTCTCCAATTCTTCGTTAATTTAGCTAAAGATCCTGTCGTCATCCTCCTCATCTTACACGCTATCATTGCGTATAGTTTGTCAATAGCCTTCCTATCATCTCCCTCAATTACCCCCTAAGGATTGAGAGCATTCTAACAAGCTCCTGTACCATAATGGACTCCAGGCTTATGTTGAGTTTAAAGCGTGGAACACCTAAGAAAATCATATAGCGCACTCTTTCAAGAAGATCAAGTCTTCTAACCATTACTCCATAGTATGTTGCAACTCTAACAAGGACGCCCACTTCACTGTTTGAAAACTTCTCGAGAATCCCTAAATCCCTTCTTGCATGGAGGGCTTTAGCTTTTACTCCGCATTGCCTCAAGTACTTAGCTAAGGACTCAGCATACTCAATGCCTCTGCCCGCAGTGACGTATACCAATCCCCCGACTCCAAGGCCTCTCCACAAGCCTTAAGACTTCTTCAGGGGGCCTCCTCGGTATTACTCATGCGTCAACTGTGTTCCTAAGCGTTTCCCTGCGAGAAAATGCTTTAAAGCCTAGCAAGAGCCTGAATAGCTTTAAGTAAAGACCCCTAGGCCTCCCCATAGCACTTGATACTACGAGCACTGCATCCACTCCTTTAGCAGTATTTGCCAAGGCCTCCTTAAGCTTAGCTAGTCTCTTCTCAACTCCCCGCTTTTCCTTACTACTAAGCCTCTCCACACTCATCATTAGCTTTAGAGCCTTGATAGCGGCATAGATCTCTCCTCTAAAACCCATTACTTCAAGTAGGGCTCTTAAGCTCTTTCCGCTTCTCAATATTGCATCTACATAGTCTATGAAGATCAACCTATGTGCTTGCTCAACTCATCCTTGTGTAGGAGCATGAACTTCAATGTAGTCATTAATACATAGAATCCTCCGCTGCGCACCATCTTTAGTGCTTCCTCCCTATCGAGCTTAGGCATGCCTGCGCGTAGAGCTAATACTCTGACTAAACCCCCTAACTCAGCGCCTTCAATTAATGAAAGCATCTTTAAGTAAGCTTAGTTCAAGAGAGTTCTAGTGGGGAACACTAAATAGACCCTCCCTAAACTTTTTCACTAAGAAAGAGATATTGACAAGCCGAACAGAGTTTTTCCAACACCAGTTGGAGCCATTATTGAGAAGCTCCTCTCATCAAGTACTCTCTTAGCCCACATTCTTTGAGCACTCCAGATCCTAAACCCTCAGGCTGCTTTATAGAAGAACTCCCCAAAGTCCTTCAGTAATTCCTCTTCCTTAACTTAGCGTAATCACTTAAGTCAACTCTACTCACTATGTCCTTAAAGTCTTCTTCCTTCAAGCCTTCAGGCATGGAGTTCAATAAATCAATCTTTCATCAGTGTTTAATCCTCCACACACTATGCAGGAATGCCTATAGCCCCCCTTTATTTTGCGTTCTCACAGGACTTCATGATGTCCTACCGCCCCTCAACAAATGACTCTCTACACACAACTGTCATTGAAGTAAAGTACTCATTGCTTCTTTAGCATTGAGGCTGCATAACCCCCTATAGCTGTAGAAGGAGGTTCAAGGCATGTACTTAGCGAATAATTAAAACAACTAGTGATGTAAGTAATTCAAACGCTCTACGCTTTTAGCTTAACTACTTTATCTGGATAGACCACTATGCCTTTATCCGATATTTCAAATAAGTGCCTCTTCATACTGTGGGAAGTCCCCCTCATCTTCCAAATTATTAAGCTCCTTACGAGTTCTCCATCAACTTCATCTAGGTCTAGCCTAACTATGCCGTCTGCTGCATGTTCTACCCCGGGGCCCCCGAAACCTCTTTCAGTTACGGAAACCTGGGATACGAGCATTGAAGTAGTACCCATTCCACTCAGCAACTTCTTTAATTGAAGAATGACAGATCTCGCTATTGACGGCTTAGTTAAGTAGAGAGTTGAAATAGAATCTACGACGACTCTCTGAGCCCCAATATCACTTATTGCTTGCTTTACTACATCAACTATAGCCCCTACATCAGTTGGGTCCTTAACTACGTACTTCTCTCTCTTAGCTGCTTCACCTACTCCAGCAGTAAATGCATCAACTATAGCAAAGACTCCCTTAGCTTCATAATTCTTTACGTCCCAATTGAACTGCCTCATGTTTATCCTTACTTGAACTGGATGCTCCTCTAATGCAACATAGATGCCTGGCTCACCTATTTGCAGCCCACTCCACAAGTACTGCATACCCATTATACTCTTCCCCGTGCCTGGGCCACCTGCTACTAAGACAACGTTCCTCTTTGGAATACCCCCACCAAGTATTTCATCTAAGCCTGGAATACCTGTTTTAACTCTTTCAACCAACCCACTTCACCTAAAATCATTAGTACTCAATTGTTCTACAGTATATAAGGCTATGGATAGATAAAGTTATTTTACTACCTCCTAATACCTTGAATGGGTGGACTCATTGAGTGATAAGGGGAGGGAAGTAAAGCTAACTGTTGAGCAAGCCTACCCAGGCGATGCTGGCAGAAAGATTGCTAGAATCAGCCGCAGCTTAATGAATAAACTTGGGCTATCCACAGGGGACTTCATTGAAGTAGAGGGACCTAAGGGGAAGATTCTTGCACAGGCATGGCCTTTAAGACCCGACGACGAGCTTAGGGAAATAGTTAGGCTAGACAGCAACTTGAGGAGAGCCGTAGGCTCTGGGATAGGTGAAGCAGTTACAGTAAGACCCGCTAAAGTCGAGCCAGCTACTAAAGTAGTGCTTGCCCCAATTGAAGCTAGGCTTGTTGGAGCGGACTTAAGAGATCTAGAGGATTACGTAAAGCAAATACTTATGAGAAAGCCCATATCTAGAGGTGAAGTAGTATCCGTTGAAATATATAATTGGAGAA
>CALKYD010000123.1 GCA_938003605.1 uncultured Sulfolobales archaeon
AGGCTCCGTCCCACTCACCCTAACTAATATCCATGAATTGTCGTCGTACTCGTACCTCACTCCATCAATTCTCAGTACATTAATGGGCTCTCTAAGAGCTCCCAAAAGCCCTTCCACCACTCTCTGATAAACGTAGTTCAGTGATTCCTTGGGCTCTATTCTATAGCTCCTCCTATCCCACGGGTAGTCAGGTATGTTCATTGTTTCAAGCAGTTCGTCGAGGGGCCTTCCCTCCTCGATAATTGCCTTAGTCAGTAGGCCTGCCTGCCAGACTCCATCAACCCACGGTCCCCACGCCGGATCTATTAATTTCCACGGCTCTGCTGCAAGCACTGCGTTTGAAGCACCGACCTCCTTTAACCTCTCGTGTATTTTGCCAAGCTTATACCTCTCAACTCTCCCCCCAAGTCTTTCAACAACTTCATCAATTACTCTCCCAGTATCTACAGATACTATGACTGTCCCCCTTCTCTCCCTAAGCAGTAGGGCTGCGTAGAGCGCTATCAATCTATCCTGCCTAATGAAGCCTATTCTTGGAGATAGTGCCGCAAGCCTATCTGCATCACCGTCGTGAGCTAGCACTAAGTCTGGGTTAAACGCCTTGTATGCAGGTAGGAATTCCTCCAGCACGTCCTTTCTCGGCTCAGGGTGTCTTGCCTTAAAGAAGCCATCGGGATCTCCATTAATTGTATACACTTTAGCGCCAATCCTTCTCAATATGGCTGGAGTAGCTGTAGAGCCAGCTCCATTAGCTAAATCCAGGACTATTCTTGGCTCAATAGATCTCTTCTCCGGCTCAAGCCTGTTGGCAGCATCCTCAATGTACTCATCCACTATTTCGGGGGAGAAGTAGAACTTTCCAGCTCTAAACCATTCGCGCTCCCTAACCTCATCTATAATGCTCTCAACTTTATCCTCAAGGTACTTAGTGTACTCGTAACCCTCATGATCGTAGAACTTAAATCCATTGTACTCAGGTGGATTATGGCTAGCTGTTACAGAGACTCCAAGCCTCCCATGCCACATTGATGCATAGGCTGCTATGGGCGTAGGAGCTAGTCCAATGTAGAACGCATTCATGCCTCCAGCCATTAATCCACTCATGAATGCTAAGCTTAGCACTGGACTAGTAGTGCGCGTATCGTGGACTAAGTAGCCGCTTCCACCTCCAACTACTTCAGCTACAGCGAGGCCAAGCCTATAGGCTAAATAAGGATTGACCTCATCTGGATAGATCTTTCTTATCCCAGCTGTTCCAAATAATTTCAACTTAGTCCACCACGTAAAAGTATTTCGAGGAATATGTCTTCATTAAAGGTGGAGTAGGAGGCTCCATGGACTAAGTATGGGTAGTGCTCACCTGGCTCCCGTAGGGCTTCAGTCATCAGGGGGTTAAACGCCTTTAGTTGTAGAGGCATGGCGTCACCTAGTTATCTTAGCTTGACTCAGCTTCTCCAACAACTCCCTTGCCTCTTGATCTCTTTCAATAAATGCCCTAATGGGCTTTAGGTGTTCAGTTAGAGCTCTAGCCACAGATTTCTTTAAGTCTTGTGGATGAATAGCTCCCTCTACATACATTTTCTCCAATTCGCTAAAGCTATTTACTTCCAAGTCCCCGCCATACTTCATGGGTCTCTCTATGCGGAGCGTAAACCTCCTTGAGAAAAGTATGTATTTAGCTAATTGGATCACAGGGTTTAGTTCAACTTCTCTTGGAGGACAGTATGCTTTAGCTATCTTCAACTCTATTTCCTCAGGAGTGTCGTGGGCAAATATGGCTGTCTCAGGCTTGCTCTTACTCATCTTTACTTCAGATAAATAGTCGTCTATCTCTACTTCTCCAGACATCTTTCTCTCTGGACCGCTTAGACTCACTAAGAGCGGTGTGTGGACTGCAACAACTTTCTTCAACCCCATTTTCTCAGCTATGTCTCTCTGCAGCATGTGTGCTTTCCTCTGATCGGTTCCTCCAAGGGCTATGTCTAAGTTTAAGTAAATTATGTCTACGACTTGCATTAGTGGATAAATGATTTTAGAGGCATCTGATTCAGCTTCTCCAGCTCTTCTACCCATAATCGTTAGAGCTCTCTTAACTCTAGCTAAAGAGACGTTTTTAGCTGATTTTATTACTAGACCCCAATACTCTTTGTCGCTCACCAGGTCTTCAGCGTCAACGAACTTTATTGATGATACGTTTATTCCATATGCCTCCATGATTTTCCTAACGAACTTAGCTGCCATCCTTATCAGATCCATGTTGCCGCCTAGCTTATCGTTTATATATGCATGCCAAGTGGCTTCAAGTACGTACATGTCTACTCCAGCATTAATGAAGTCCCTCACCTTGTTCATCCATATGAGCCAGCCCACGTGGACTAGGCCACTTGGCTCAAAGCCTATGTACGCTCTAGGCCTATCAACGCTTTCCAGAAGCGCTTTTAACTCACTTGCTGTAACTACTTCAATTGCCCCCCTCGTTATTAGATCGTATTTTTCAGCTGAATTCACTCATCTCTCCCCACAGTTTAGCTTAGTAAATCAATTACTTCTTTAACTTTTGCATTAACTCTAATGCCTAACTCTATGGCTTTAGAAGTAACGGCCTCTATTTCTCCATTCAGCATTTCATTAATGCTCCTCACGCCACGCACTCTAGCAGCTGCTGCATTGAGTTTATCTGCAGTAGCTATGTCGAGATATCCGCACATCACAAAGCCCCTCCTCCCAATTATTGCCACTAATGGAGGTGCGTTAGGTAGGTCCACTTCCACACCTATGACTCCCTCCTTGACATTTCTTACTTTAACTAAAGATTCTCCAATAGCTTGATCACCCAATAACTCCACCTAAATTCCTAAATATTTAAACTACTACAACTAGTTAATAGGGATTCTCTTAAAAGATCTTTGCACAACATTAACTCACCATAGCTTGTTCAAACTATTTAAGTGAGTCAAGTGAGTTGTGAAACTAAATGCAGTAGCTAAACTTAGTGCATGCTTAACGCTTAGACCATAGGTGGTTGAAGTGGCTAAATACTTAATCAAGGCTAGAGTACACGTAGACGGCATAGTGGAGAAGCCAGACGTTATTGGAGCTATATTCGGCCAAACTGAGGGGCTCTTCGGAGGACAACTTGACTTAAGAGAACTACAGGAGAGTGGAAGAATAGGTAGAATACAGGTAAACCTGAGGACTCATGGAAATACGTGTAGTGGTGAAATAATCATACCAAGCAACCTAGATAGAGTTGAAACAGCTCTAGTAGCAGCTTTAATTGAGAGCGTTGATAAAGTGGGGCCCTACAACGCTAAGATAGAGGTAAGTGAAATAATTGACCTAAGGCTTGAAAAGATCAAGAAGATAGTTGATAGAGCAAAGGAAATACTGCTCAATTGGAGCAAGGAGGAAGCCCCTGATGTAAAGGAGCTGCTCACAGAAGTAGAAGCAGTACTCAGGAAACCTGAGTTAATGAAGTATGGGCCTGAGGGACTGGCAGCAGGCCCAGACGTAGAGAAGTCTAGTGAGCTAATCATTGTGGAGGGGAGGGCGGACGTAATTAACTTACTGAGGTACGGCTACACTAACGTAGTGGAAATAGGTGGAGCTAGAGCTGAAATACCTAAGAGCGTAAAGGACCTTGCTGAAAGAAAGGAGAAAGTAATAGCCTTCTTAGACGGCGATAGAGCTGGAGACATGATACTGAAGGAACTACTTAAAAACAATGTAAAGATCGATTACGTAGCTAAAGCCCCGCCAGGTAGAGAAGTAGAGGAACTCTCCGGTAGGGAAGTAAGCGAGGCTTTAAGTAAGGCAATCCCGCTAGATAAAGCTGTAAAGGAGCAAAGAAAGCAAGTTCAAGCAGTTGAGAAAGCTAAAGCTTTAGAGGAGTTAGTTGAAGAATCAAGGGAAGTACTGGTATTGCCAACAAGCATCATTGAGACTTTGAAAAGCCTTAACGGAACTCTAGAAGCAGTACTCCTAGACTCTCAGTGGAATCACGTGGAGAAGCTGCCTGTAAGAGACCTAGTCACTAAGCTGCAGGAGCTTAATGAAGGAAGCATTAATGCAGTGGTATTCGACGGCATAGTTACTCAAAGGCTGCTGGATATAGCTTTAGATAAGAACATAAAGGTAGTAATAGGCGTAAAGCTGGGTAATATAACTAATAAGCCCAAGGAAATCACTATACTTACCTACAACGACTTGCATTAATACACTATTTTTTACCAAAGTACTCAAATATGCTTTTCTGACCGCTGACAGCGCTTTTCAATTGTTGTTCAGTGACTCCAAAGTACCCAAGGATCCTTAGGGCAGCAGGGATCACTTGTCTATCAATGTAGTAGCTTACATCTATTAAGCTATGCTCCTTTACAAGCATTGCTGGTTCAACTTTCATGGATACTTTTCCAGCGCCTTTAGTGACTACGTAACCTATTTTATCGCCCACGCTGACTCTATAGCCCATCTTCATTAGCTTCTGTGCAGCAACTACGTGTGGAGCATCCACTTCATATTCGTCGAGGGCCTTAGTTAGAGTCTTCCATATGACTAACTTCTCTAGAGGGATTTTGCCTGCCTTAAGATCTGATATGACGCTCCTCACGTAATCTACGGCTTTGTCAACGCTCATATCCTTTAATAGTATTTCAACAGTCCTTTCCTGAACCTCCTTAGCTATTTCGGCCCAATCCCCTCTAACAGCTTCGAATCCAACTATGTCTATTCTCCCATCAGTCATTAAGCCAACGTACCTCTTCTTTGCTTCAGTGAAGAAGACTCTTATGTAGATCTTATCAATCTTTATATCGAAGCCCAGCTCTTCCTCAACGTAATCAATG
>CALKYD010000124.1 GCA_938003605.1 uncultured Sulfolobales archaeon
TGTTAAGTCCCGTGGGGAGCGTGTTTTAGGGAAGTCACCTATTGTTTCCAGTGGGTAAGCTTTTACAGCTAGTGGATGAGAAGTGGTACGTCGTAGACATATTTGAGGATGCCTACATAGGCTCAAGGTATTTTATAAGAAGTTATGGAGGTAGGGAGTGCAGTGAAGCAAAGAAATTCCTTGAAGATGTCTCCAAATGCATATGTATATAGAGTACTTGAAGAGGCTGAAGAAAGACATCGATGAGAACTTAGAAAATTACTTGAAGGCATTGAAGGACCTTGCAGCGAGATGCAATGGCAAACTATACTTATTCGGATCCCGAATCAAAGGTGAAGCTATAGCTGCAAGCGACGTAGACATATTAATAGAGATACCCGACGACGTCGATAGACTAAAGGCACTGCACGAAGCTAGAAGAATAGCGACAAACACGAAGATTGAAATACACGTACTCAACGAAGAAGACGCAGAAGTCTTTTAAAGAATCATTAAGAACTACACAGAAGCACATTAGCAACAGTAATTGACGACTTCAAAGCAGGAGTGATGCCTATTGATGACGCGATTGAGTGAACGAACCTACAGTCTATTCCTAGACATTCATCGACATCCCCTTGCTTTCTCGTATTTAGGGACTTCTACTTCATCTGCAGAGGTTTCGCTACCCCTGCGGGACCGTGGATAACTATCGAGCACAACGACGCAGGGCTCCTCATAAGGTACCCCCTGCTTATAGATCTTAATTAATAGGAGTTTGTTTCGAAAAGCCCTCAATGAATGCTAGGGAAGAAGAGCTGGCGAGTCCACTAAGGATTGCGTAACTTAGAACCCATCCTGGTGGGGAGATAGCTATAGCAGCTGTGTTTACTTCTTTCCAGATAGATTGTGCGGTAATCCTTCATAGACTATTTCGCTAGGCAGCTTATCTGCGTGCTTCTTTAAAAACTCTAAGTCTGCTTCAGGCTTCCTCCTATTGTCAGGCATCATTACTACTATGCCGTTCTTCACTGGATACCAGTGCTTGCAGTTAGTGCAGTAAAGGACTGCTTCACTAACCTCTACTTTAAGGCACTCCCTGCATGGATATTCTCCGCCCTCCACTACTTGAGTACTTAAGTAGCCGCAGTAAGTCTTGCAATAGGGTATCGGTATGTCTTCTACTCTCACTTCTTCAATGCTAGTGCTTAAAACATGAATCCTTAGGGGGAATTGCTTGCAGTAAATACAGGCTAATACGTCGAGCCCCCAATACCTCAACTCAATCCACCCACTATTGACTCTACTTCCCTCAAGAGCTCTTCAGCTCTCTCAACACTTCTCGCCTCTACCATTACTCTAAGGAGGGGCTCCGTTCCACTAGGCCTTACGAGAAGCCAGAAGTCATCGCCAACTACTCTAACGCCATCTATGTTAATCTGCCTATAGTTCTTGAAATACTCTCTTACTGCTTCAACGGCATTCAAGGCCCTCGCCTTATCCATCCTGAACTTAGTCTTTAAAGCGTAGTATTTAGGTAAATCTCCATAGATCTCGCTTAACTTCCTTCCTTCAACAGCCATTAGTTCTAGGAGTAGGGCTAGAGTCATGGCTCCATCCCTCACGGGGTGGTGGAGTGGGTACATGAAGCCTCCGTTTTCTTCAAAACCGCAAATGCCTCTCACGCTCATTAATGCTCTTGCTATTCCTATGCTGCCAACCTTTAACCACACTACTTCTACGCCTATAGGTCTAAGGTATTCCTCAACTAGGTTGCTTGATGAAACCGCTGTAAAGACTCTCCTAGGTAGATCTAGGTGTTTTTCAGCAAGGTACTTGGCTAGTACTGCAGCAGTTCTATCCCCCCACTGGACGCTCGCTTGATCATCTATTACGATGGCTCTATCAGCGTCAGCGTCGTGAGCTACCGCTAAGTCAACGTTTAAGTTCTTAGCTACTTTAACTGTCTCTCTGAGAGTCTCAGGTGTAGGCTCTGGATGCCTTCCAGGGAAGTATGGGCTAATGTCCCCATTTATTGTCCACACCTTTGCGCCCAGCATTTGGGCAACTCTAGGTGAAGCTAGGGCGCCGACGCTGTTACCTGGATCTATGAGGACTCTAAAGCCTTTCCTCTTAACGAGCTCTGCATCGACATGGCTTACTACAGCTTTAACGTACTTCTCCAATACGTGTGGATAAGGCTTTACGTCTTGAGTCAGCGAAGCCCATGAAGCCATATTATATTTATTTGTAGAAACGAGTTCTTCAATAATGACTTCCTTCTCTCTGGGAAGCTCAACTCCATCGGAGTCAATTACTTTTATACCGTTGTATTCCGGTGGGTTGTGGCTTGCAGTAATCATTATTCCGCCGTCAAACCCGTCTTCTTTAATGACGTACTGCAGCGCTGGAGTGGGGGCGAGTCCTGCATCATATACTTTAACTCCAGTAGCTAAGAGGCCTGCTTCCACTGCTTTAGACAACATCTCTCCACCAGCTCTAGAGTCTCTTCCAATAAGTACTCTGGCTCCAGCTCCAAACAACGTTCCTGCTGCTAACCCTATCCTTAAGGCAAGCATTGGCGACAGCTCTTCATTAATGACTCCTCTTACGCCATCTGTTCCAAATAACTGGCTCAAACTACTCCTCCTCAGGCAACTCCTCTTCCTCAATGAGTTCTCCGTATTCCTCAATTATTTCTTCCAGGATTTCCCTCACATCGCTTTCCCCACTCCTTAATTCTAGGGATACATTGACCCCCCTTGCTTCAAGGGAGTTCTTTAAGTCTATCGCTATATCCCTAAGCTCAGCTAAAACGTCGTCAACAATTGACTTAGCGTCTTCACCTAATGAGACCAACTCATCTAGAGTACTCCTAAGGCTCTCCATAGCTTCAATCCTTATCAATGCTCCATTCTTCTTAAGCGATACTGAGAGAAGTATTGGAAGCTCTCTATGGATCCCCAGTATTCTTCCGCGCTGAGTCTTCACTATGAGATCGGCTTCACCGAGCATTGATCTAACTAATTCCCCCAAGCTCACTTACGCAACCCCATGTACTCCAGAAAACTATCAATGAGCAATGCTTTTAAACCTTACCCATACAACCTTAATTAGATCTCCACTACATCCCCCAATAATTTAATGGAATCGTGGAAGGGCTTGTGCAATGATTGCAGGAATATGTGGGTGCAACTATGGTTGAAGGCGTGAATTCATGGAAGCACTAAAGTATATAATTGTCCTTAGGGTAAGAAGCTAACGTACGACGTTAGAGGTGAAAGAAGTGTCGGATTCATTCGTCCATAACTTAGAGACATGGGTTAAGAGGCAGAGAGTTACTTTAGATGCATTTAAACAAGTTGAAGAATCTACAAAGGAGGCAGATAGACTTGAGTTAATAGTCTTGACTAGAGCTGCGTTTCAACACATGGCCAGGACTTTGAGCGCCTTCGATCAATGGCTTCAGGATCCATTCATAATTAGCCACATGCCTAGGGAAATGCTGGCAGAAGTCTGGGAGGCTTCAAGGAAAATACTTTACGAACTCCTTGAACTAGACATTAAGCATACATCAGCATTCAAGGAGTTAATAGAGAAGCTCAGTATTGAAGGAAAGCTAAACCCCATACTAGCTCAAGTAAGTAAGAGCGAGCGTAAGCCTACGCCTCAAACAACTATTTAACTCCACTAACTCCGTAAGTAGCTACTTAGACCTCCTCCTCTTAGCTCCTCTAAATGTTAACTCAACTTCAGCATCTATTAGCGCTATCTTGGGCTTTAATTCGTTAACAAGCTTTAGCATAGAGTCCTTATCAATGCTTGGGACTTTCTCTAAGCATTCCCTAAGGGTCTCCTTGCCTAAGCTCGTTAAAGATAGCTTTCTTCTAACGTTAGTTTCAAGCAAGCCCACGTAGAGCAGAATCATTAGATCGTTTTTAAGGGCTTTGCTGAATGGAGTGCCGCCAATCACCATAAAGTCCTGATAAAGCTGGTAGCCATGCTCCTTCATATTGTATATCAAGTGCTGTAGCGCTTTCTCAGATATGTCATTAAAGAAGTTAATTATGTATAGCACTTTTAGCTTCCTCAAATCATTCTTCACATCATCAAGTGTTGCAACGTATTTAGTAACAATCTTTAACTCCTTACTCTTAGTCGTAGACGTCGAAGGCTGTTTCTGAGACATTCGACCACCCTAAGTCCAGCTCTCTCTTCTTGCTATAAATGCTTCTAGGTATTTAAGTAGACTTGAGTTAATGGAGGCCTCATAAAAACATTTAAACGATCTACAGGTGCTCTTAACTAATTCTACTACAGATACTCCAATACAACACTCATTCACTTAAGATCTTCCTAAGGATCGTGTGGCTAGAAGTCTATAGATTCGATCGGCATGGGTGAGGAGACAGCAAAGTAAGCAGTACTTTAAGTCCTGACTTCTACGGAGATCTTTCCTATAGAGATCTTTAAGTGCACTCCAGCCCCCAAGATCTTCGAAATAGTTGTAGAAGCTTCTTTAGCAGATCTTTCAATTAGCTCTTTACTTACTTCCTTACTGGATTTCAATGCATACTCAGCTTTCACTTCGCCTGTAGCCGGGTTTATCGAGACCTTTTGCTTATCGATAGCTGTATTCACGAACTTTGCGGCGACAACTCCATTAATTATTGCAGAGGCCTGGTCAAGCTCGCTTAGAAGCGAGTAATGAGTCCTCCCACTGGGGGATTCAAGGTATACTTCGACGTTTTTTGCAAACAGCTCGTTGAGTCTGTGCTCCGTTAAAGCATACGCTATTAGCCATAACAATTGTTTGTGCCCAATGCCTCGCCCCACGCCTCTTACACTAATTTGAATAGCGTCCGTTGACTCATTGAACAATACTTCCTCTACCGATATATTGATGGAGCTTAAGAAGTCCTTTATGGATCTCCCAACATCCATTGTAGGAGGAGGTATTGCAGGAGCTACGCCCTTCTCCCTCCTAATACTTTCAACGACTTCTTTAAGAACTCCATACGTTTCTAAAGCTTCTTCAGGAACTCTGTACAGGCTTGTAAATAAAGTCTTTGATGCTGAAAGCCTAGTTAACTCCTCGAATTCAATAGATCTGCCTTCACGAACCTCTGCTAAACCAGCTATGCTGCCATCAACTACTAGAGCTCTAACTAGTACTTCATCAAACTTAATGCTGGCTAAGTAAACTCCTTTGCTAAAAGCACTCTTAATCCTATTGAGGGCTTCTTCAAACCCTGTTGAAGAGAAACTGGCAATAAACTCGCCTTTAAGCATTA
>CALKYD010000125.1 GCA_938003605.1 uncultured Sulfolobales archaeon
AGCTAGATGCGTTTGAGTCTGTATGCAAAGTTGGAAGCGGCTTTAGCGATGAAGACTTAGAAAAAATGCCTGAGGTATTAGGGCAATACATAGTTCCCAGCAAACCCCCGCGAGTAATCGTTGGCTCAATAGAACCAGATGTATGGATCGAGCCAGCTCTCGTAGCTGAAGTCATTGGAGCCGAAATAACTCTTTCTCCAAACCACGCCTGTGCTATGAATAAAGTGAGGCCTGGAGCTGGCTTATCGATAAGGTTCCCGAGGTTCATTAGGTGGAGGCCTGATAAAGGTCCTCAAGAAGCTACTACAAGCGATGAATTAATTGAATTGTATAGGAGGCAGTTGAAGGCTATTACAAGTGAGAGAAAGGCCTTAGAGGAAGCTTAAATCAAGCAATGCTACGTGGAGGTGTTTAACGATGGTGACTGCAGTAGTATTTACAGGCCCAGCTGGTAGTGGCAAGACAAGCTTAGTGGCCTCTTACGGCAATTGGCTTAGGGAAGAATTGCTGCAGAGAGTAGCTCAAGTAAACCTAGATCCTGGGGCGGAAGTACTTCCATACAAGCCTGTATTCGATGTAAGGGATTTGTTTACGTTGAGCGAAATCATGAGAGCTTATGGGCTTGGGCCAAACGGGGGCTTCATTAAGGCTGGGGAACTCATAGCTGAAAAAAGCGGCGAAATATTCGCTAGAGAGCCTTTCTCAAACTTAAGTGAATGGGATTACGTACTAATAGATACCCCCGGTCAAATGGATGCATTTATCTTCAGGCCGGCGGGCAACGTCTTCCTAGAGGCGCTCACTAAAGCCGTTAATGCAGTCAACATCTATGTCATAGATTCTACAGCCATAAGGAGCTTAACTGACGCATTGACTATGTGGCTCCTAGGACTACTTACATACTTAAAGATGGGGCTTCAAACAGTGCCAGTAGTAAATAAAGTTGATGTTGTAGGCAACGGTGCTAGGTACGTAAGGCTTCTTGTAGAAGATCCTGAGAAACTCATTGAGCTATCTAAAGAGAGCTTTAGAGAAGGGTTGCTAGGCGATATATCTATGGAGCTTGCTGAAATAGCTTTCAAGTTGAGGAGGCCTCTTAGACCTATTGAAGTAAGCGCTAAGAGCCTCATCGGAATGGAGTTCCTTCACAGCATAATTCATGAAGTCTTCTGCTCCTGCGGAGACCTTACTTAAATGAATGGCTCTAAGCAATGAATCTCCAGCTAACTGTGCTTACAGAGCTCCCTATATTCTCTAATTAGATCTCTCTCCTCCACTCTTCCTTCAGGCTCTGCTTCTCGGAAGCCTCTTCCCTCATATACCATTACTTCAGTTGATTCCTCTAGCCAGCAATCAGGCTCCATGCCTGCTTTTACGCATGTTTCAGCTAGGAAGGTCTCTTCATCCCAGCAATACTCTACTGGGACTTGAGGCAGTAGCGTTCCGTGAAGCCACCCACTTCTTATGTAGACTCCATGCCTTCCAATAACTATGTTCTTTGGAAGACTCCATCTATCTTCAACTATTAGTAGTTCAGGTGCAGATAATACTGTCACTTCAAATGTCACTTGTTTTAACTCATTCCTCCCTAGAGGGGGGAACCTAGGGTCATTAAATGCAGCCTCTAGTGCAGAACTAATCACTGCCTCTATTAATGGATATATGGGTTGTAGAAACCCTATGCAGCCCCTAAGTCTTCTCTCAGAATAGCTATGATAGGTCTCTATGGTAGTAAACACCATCCCCGGCCTAGCGAAGATCTCTGGGAAAGCTTCTTCAGGCTTATACTTCCTACCTCTTAATAAGCGCTCTTCAACAGCTCTTCTAGCTACTCTAACTAGTAGAGCTCCATCACTTAAACTCAGCTCACTTGGATGAACGGGCTTCTCCAACTGTGCTACCCCCACTGCTTCTTTTAGAGTGAGAGGAAGATATTTCTCTGGCTCTCTTAAGGGTATCCTCTATCCCCCTCCAATGCCTTCCAATCCAGTAGACTTTTCCACATGACTTACACTTCCAGAAGTCGTTGTTTTTCTCATAAACTCTTTTGGGGACTTTAGCTACAACTAATTCCTTGGAAACTTTAGCTAGTTCTCCATTACAGACTGGGCACCTGCTTTTCCCTAAGTCTACGTAAAGCCTTATTCCGTACTCCCTATAGATCTTGGCTAATCGGCTTTCAGTAGGTTCTTCCTCTAAGAGGAGGCACTTCAAGTTATTCTTAATGCACTTCGCATAGAGCCCGCGATCCCTAGTTATGATCACTCTATTGTCTCTTAAAGCTATGCTAATTATCCTCCAGTCCTCTAAGTCATTGTAGTATAGAGTGTCGTATCCAAGCATTCTAAGCCATCTAGCGATGCTGCCCAGCATTGTGTCAACTATGAATGATACTTCTACACTCACTATCTCCACCACAGATCTATGGTCAGCCATGCCTCTGAACTACCTTCCCCACGTTAGTCTAAAAGCCTTCATTGCTATTTAACTCTTAACGGCTGACGCTATATGAATTCGCCCAGTGCCTTAAGGGATTACGGGTGGATTATTAACTGGTCGTCATAAGTTTAAATACTCAATCCCCTTGCTCTCTAATGGGTGGCTAAATGGTCTTGAAAGTAAGTACTGCTAGAGCAGCAGTTATAGCATCTGTTTATGCTGTACTAACAGTAGTTCTTTCACCTATAAGCTATGGGCCAATTCAAGTGAGAGTGGCTGATGCCCTTGGACTACTGCCATACTTACTGGGCTTTAGTGCTGTAATTGGATTAACTGCAGGGTGTGCTATAGCTAATGCTATATCGCCGTACGGCATTTGGGATGTAGCCTTAGGATCTCTTACGAACTTCATTGGAGGCTCACTAGCCTGGGCTATAGGCGTGAAGTTCCCCAGAAAACTTTGGTCACTGATCTTAGCTGCAGCCATTGAGATCGCTGTTACTACATTGATTATAGGATACGTGCTACTGCACTTGATGTACGGTGAGCCGGCATTCATATCAGTTCCATTCACTGCTGTAGGAAGCACTATTAGTTACGGCATTCTAGGAGTGAGCTTAACGAAAGTTATGGAGAAAAGACTTGAGGGCTCACCGTAATGATCGTAGAGCTTAAGGATGTAGAAGTAGCCTACGCCTATAGGAAAGTAATTGCTGGGCTATCAAAGGAGTTTAGGGAGGGAATCTACGTAGTAATAGGGCATAACGGTGCTGGAAAGACAACGCTACTAAAGGCTATTGCAGGCATAGTTAAGCCAAGCAAAGGAATGGTGCTAGTAGATGGCGTGAACATAGCTAAAGCCTCTAGGAGAGAAGCAGCCAAGCTCGTTGGCTACGTATGGCAGAACCCTTATTACGGATTTGTTGAGCCAAGGGTAATCGATGAACTCAGCCTAGTACTAAGGCTAACTAAGCTGGAGGGGAATTGGAGCATAGCTGAGCTACTGGTAGGGCCAGAGCTGTACTATAGGAATCCATTTACTTTAAGTGGTGGTGAGGCGAAGAGAGTGTCTATAGCA
>CALKYD010000126.1 GCA_938003605.1 uncultured Sulfolobales archaeon
TACAGCAATATCGTACTTCCCTAAATGCTCAGCTGGAGATTCATAGTCTCCAGTCGTAATGCCTATCCGAATCCCCAGCTTCTCCCATACTTTGAACTCTGCATACTTCTCACTAGCTAAAGCCTTTAATGGAACTAGGTAGAAACCCATGGACTTCTCCAAGGAATTCTTCAATAAGGCTAGTTCACCTATAAGGGTCTTTCCACTAGCTGTTGGAGCTACTACAATGGCGTTGCGGCCTCTTAAAACCCCCTTCCTCAAGGCCTCTGCTTGAAGGGGGTTAAGGAGATCTATTCCCTTATCATTAATTAAGACCTCTATCACTCCATTCGATAAGCCGTAATCCCTTAACGTACTTATGGGAATCCATGAGCTCAATTAAATCAACTCCACGTATAGCCATTAGGCTAGAGGGGGTTTAAAATGCCGAGCCTCAATAAGAGGATCATTAGTAGTGTGTAAGCGATCGCTCCTGCAAAGATCTTCAGTATTTCCACGCCTCTAAACATGTTTCTGCTTGACGATACGCTCACTTGCATTAGCAGTAGGCCGAGGACATTTGTGAATACGTATGATGCTGTAAAGATTGGGGTGAAGAGCTCTTCACTTAAAACTCTTGTAAGTAAATGAGTTAATGCAAGAGCGATCGGCACATTCACTATTGGATCGTTGAACCAAGTTATTGGTGATAGAATGAGGCCTACTGTAAAGACTACTGCATTCACCAACCCAAACCTCTTCCTAACTTCCTTAAACTCCTCAACTAGCTTTACAGCCACTTGCTATAACTCCTCGCTACTACACCATAACCTTATAGTTGAGCCCGTTGAAGCGTGTTGGAAAGCTCTTAGTGCTTCAACTCCATAGAATTCACTGCCTGAAACATTAGCGTAGGCTGCAACTATTGATCCTCCGCGATTAATCACTACAGTCAGTTCGCTTCCCCCACCTCGATCCCTAATAGTTAGCACTAAGTTCCTGCACTCAGAGGTTTTAGGGATTAAAGCCATAACTTCGTTGATTCCCACAGCTTTATCGACTACTCTATGTTCAACGAGCCTAGACTTCAGAATTATGGCCGATATAAACGTTATGTCCGATAAATACTTACTTTTCTCAGCCATCTTCTCCTCATTCGCTTTAGGCATTGCCATAGGCTTCGCTTCTTCCACTGACTCCCTCGACTCTATGTGAATAGCTGCTTCAATGGATTGGCGTAACTCCACAGCTCTAACAGGGGCTCGCTCAACTCCAGTCCTTAAGTAATTGCCCACTCCCTCCACTACGGACTTCAATAGCCTGCTGGATGCCGTGTTTGTGCTTCCAGTAAGCACTCCATCTACGTTGATTACGTCAGCTAAGCCGCTGCCTGTAGGTAGGGTTATCGTTATAGACATCTTACTCCTGTTTCCAGAGCCAGCTACTACGATTTTCTTCGGAGACTCCTGGTTAATGGAGAAACTGTACTGGTCTTCAAATGTTGCTCCAAGAGGCCCTCTAGCCCTTACTCTAACTAACACTTTATCTCCTTCTCTTCTCACCTCCTCTGCAAAGCCGCTGACTCTGAAGGCATCTAGAATGGCTTCAAGAACTTCTGGCACACCTATGTTCATTGAAGGAGCTGTCTTGCTATATCTGTGGGTTTGGGTACCCATTAATGCTTGCCACCCAGCTACCTATAGGTTAGCGAATGTATTTAAAATATGCTAGACCGTAAAGCTATTATTCACCGATAATCCTCAATAAACTCCGAGGTGCTGTTTAATTGGCTAAAGCGCTCCTGGCAATACGTCATAGGCCTGAAGTATATGATGCTTGCATATACGTATACGATGACCAGGGCTTGTTGATTGAAGAAAAGTGCTTCAACGACGTGAAGCAGGTAGTCGTTAGGGGAGGGCTTGCCGTAAGGATTGGGGGCCAACTATCCTCCACACCCTTCACTCTAGTCATAGATGCTCCTGAGGGAGGTAGAATCGAGTATAAGTTCAATGGCTCTACACTAACTATTGGTGAGTAGCTTTTGAAGATGGATTCTATAGTTAAAGGACTAATTGAGGAAGAGTCTAGGAGTAGGAGCGGCAAGCACATATGTAGGAGGATCGTATTGATAGTGACTAAGGGAGGCACTATAGTTAGCTTAACTAAAGACCCCGCTAGAGTAGTTGGTAAGCGTGAAGTGAAGCCTACGTATGTTTTAGGGAAGGCATTTGAAGTCGCTGTAAGAACTGATCCAAGAGATTACGTAGTTCAAATATCGCTAGTCAGGAACTTCCTGAAGAGAGTCAAAGGATACATAAGTGTATTCGCTGGCACTGGGCAAATAGTCTATAGAGCTAAGTACATTGATGGAGAGCTCAGGAGGAGCCTCGGTAAACCCATGTATGCTTGGGTAGTCAGACTCGTTTCCTCAGCCATGAATATCCCAGTTAAAGCAACTACGCTGGGTGATGAAGGTGGATTCAAGTAGGGGCAGCGATGATCGCTCGTCCAGCGGCGAGAGCCAAGTAATTGAAGTAGCTACTAGAATGCTTAAAGCTTTTAAGAAAATAGGTTGCTTCATATTTGAGAAACAGGAGTACGATGTTGTGAGAAAAGCTGTGGATTCAGTCAACATTTTAAGGCACGTTAAGGTAGAATTGGTTGATCAAAGGTATCCATACATATACATAGTTAAACCTAAGATAGATCACTGCTTTAAGGAGTGCGAGAACAAGGCTAGTGAATACATACTTAGGGGGGAGGTTAGGGAAAGCTTAAAGAACATCTTTAAAAAGGAATTCATATCGCAGTGCATAAGGTATTGCGAAAAAAGGAAGATTATTGAAGTAATCGCCCTACTAGAGAACTTCCTCAAACTTAAAAAGGCTTCGCAAAGCACATCACAGCGTTTAAACTAAAGACCCCCATGAATTACTGAACTATTTTGCACAAAGCTTAATTAAGGAAGTGAGTTTGTAATATAGAAAAGCCTGTGCAGGCGAGGGTCATTGTCGGCTAAAGCTAAGAAGCAAAAAGTGGAAGGTAGGGAGGAAGGAGCGCAAGTCGCTCAAAGAACAGCATTAATTGAAGTAGAAGCATTGTTAAAGAGATTAGAAAAAGATCTTGATAAAGGAGCATTCAAGTACTTAACGCCTTACTCACTAGCCCAACAGTATAATGTAAAGATCAGTTTAGCTAAAAAACTATTGAAGGCAGCAGTTGAAAGAAATCTATTGAAGCTCTATAGTGGTGGAAGGAGAGCGCCTA
>CALKYD010000127.1 GCA_938003605.1 uncultured Sulfolobales archaeon
AATATTCGGCAGCAGTCCTTCATCAGTTTTCGTGGGCAGGTATGGATATCCTGTAGTCAACATCGGTCCATCAACTCCTCCCGAAGTTGGTGATACAAGCATTTACGATTTCCCGGAGAAATGGATTGAACTAAGGCTTGAGAACGTAATAGATTATAGGTGGAGTCTCATCACTGGCACTATGAGAGTTAAAGTGACTAACTTAGACAATAGCTTCATACACAGAGTGCATGAAGTAACTCTATCAGCTAAGCCAGTTGACGTTGAAGTCTACTTAGAGAAGCCTCCAAGACCCCGCATCACACTGAGCGAATATGAGCCTCCTCAAGGACCTAGAGCTCCACTCAAGGACTTACGAGTAGTAGGCAATCCAAGTGTGCCTGCAGTTGTTGACAGAGTCTATAACGATAGGCATCTTAAGGCAATTGATGCAATGATCATTCTCTACAAGAGCAGTATTCCGGTGACATTTATTGAGAGAGTGCTTAGTGTCGGCGCCTTAGGCCTATGGAGCAGTAGAAAAATTGTCCCAACTAGGTGGAGTATTACGGCTGTCGACTCAACGATATCTGAGCACTTGCTTAAGGAGGTAAAACATTACCCTGAAATAAATGATGTAGAGGTTTATGTCCGCAGACACTACGACAACTTATTCATAGCCCTCCTCATACCCAGTAAGTGGAGTTTTGAGTGGATGGAGGCATGGTGGCCTGGCTCAACGTGGAACCCTAGCTTAGATAGAGTAGTTGTTGAAGGAGATCACGAGGGCTTCTGTGGAAGAAGTGGTTATCCAAGCATAGGTGGATGCTACTATGCATCTAGACTTGCTACAGTAGAGTACTTACATGGAAGGAGGAGGCAGGCTTCGGCGGTTTTATTGAGGGAAATATACCCTGGATTCAACGTACCGATTGGAGTATGGTTTGTGAGAGAGAACGTTAGAGCTATGTTTAGAGGGGGGCCTGCTTTAAGAACCAGCGATCTTAGTGAAGCACTCAAGTTCCTTGATGAAGAGACTAAGCTTGGCTCCAGTAAGTGGCTGAGTTCATCGAGGATCCTTAAGAGAATGATCTATATCAAGCCAATAACTTACTACGCTGACTCCAAGGAGGGGGCGAGAAAGTGATTAAGGCAAGAGTCTTAGAAGTAACAGTTTATAGAGCCTTGTCTAGAAGCGGGCTCCCAGACATAGATTACGCCCTTAACCCATATATCGGGTGCTGGCACTCATGCATTTACTGCTACGCGCGTACGTACGTTAAGAACAGTGCTGTCTCAAGAAGCTGGGGCAACGTCATATTAGTTAAAAAGAACATCGTTGAAGTGCTGAGCAAAGAGGTTAAACGCTTGAGATCCGGTACTGTGGGAGTTGGAACAATAACTGATGCATATCAGCCTCTGGAAGCAGTATACGGTTTGACTAGAAGATCTATCGACATACTATTGAATGAGGGGTTTCGAGTAAGCATTCAGACAAAGAACCCGCTTATCCTAAGAGATCTAGATATTCTTGAAAGACATAGAGACCGCGTAGACATTGGATTTACAATAACCACCTTTAATCCGAGAGTAGCTGAATT
The DNA here is from genome assembly GCA_938003605.1 of uncultured Sulfolobales archaeon. The sequence goes on from CALKYD010000127.1 coordinate 1,581, forward strand.
CATAGAGCCCCATGCCCCTCCCCCAAAGGCTAGAGCCAGCGCGTTACGTAAAATATCTGAAAGAGGGGTCAATACTTGGATCTTTTATGGACCAGTTATACCCTCTCTAAACGACGATGAATCTACAGTTGATGAAATCATAGAACTAGCTAAGGACTCTGGAAGCGAGATCATCATTGACAGACTTCACATAAAGGGCTTTATGCACACGCCCAGCCATCCATTGAATAAGCTAATAAGCTCAACTAGAAAGTACGAATGGAGGAAATTCTTAACTAAAGTAATGAATAAATGTTTAAAGGCGGGAGTTAAGTGTGTGGAGGCATTTGCTAAAGCGTATTCGCAGAGAGCCTTAGAAGAATTCATTTAAGTTAATCCCACTAACGGAAATACGGATAACGACAAGCACTGTCAGCGGGGAAACGTTGGGTAAAAGCTTTAAACCTTGCCTAAATACTTTAGGAGCGATTAGAGGAGGGGTATTTGTTGAGTTGCCAAGTGCTTGATTACGTAAAGTCTTCTATAGCATTCCTCTTTCTAACATACTTCAGCATACTTGATTTGAGGACTAGAAGCATATCGAATAGACTGGTGTGGTCCTTCTTAGCTATTTCGCTGGCCCTAATGATTGCTTCAATCCCTAACTACACTGCTTATTCAATAAGTGAAGCAGTGTTCTACGCAGTAATTAATGCACTACTAGGTCCAATGCTTCTTTACGCGCTCTTTAAAGCTAAGTTGATAGGCGACGCTGATGTAGCCGTCGTTTCATCACTTGCATTACTGCACCCCTTTCCAAACACCTATGACTGTGTGTTGATCAACGTTAGTGCTCCAGTAAAGCTGCCTCCGATTCTGCCCATAATTCTGTACGCTAACCTAGTGGTAGTGCTATGCTTGCCAGCCAACATTGTTGTGAACTTAGTTAAGTACAGGGAGTTCTATAGGAATATCAAGGCTAGTTTCTGGAAGAAGGCAATGCTTCTAGCTGAGTCGAGACCTGTTGAAGCTGGAAAATACCTATTGACGAGGCACAGGTACTTACTTGAGGACTATAAGCTAACTAGTGGAGGACTTGTGAGGGAAGTCAAGTTGAGCTTTAACATACTTGAAGACTATGCGGCTCACAGAAATGTTGTAGAGAGGTTATTAAATGAAGGATTTCTAAAACCAGAAGACCTAGTCTTAACGACTTACGGCATTCCATTCATAGTGCTATTGCTGCTTAGCTACACAGTATTCTTATTGGTTGGAGATACGCCAATGCTAATCCTATTACTGAAGTTCTTTCATTAATCCTCGGCATCCCTTATTCCTTCATCAGTTATTGCAAATACAGCCTCGCCTTCCGGTAAGTGAGGTGCGTCAACTACTCTAGCTATCCTCCTATTACCCTTCCCCTTCCTTAGCTTTACTCTAATCCCGGGTACATGGTAGAGTATGTGGCCGCCTACGGCCTGTGTTGGATCTCCATAGAATACGTCGGGCCTAGCCATTACTTGATTCGTCACTACTACTGCAACATTGTATGCTTCAGCTATTCTAACTAACTGATGTAAGTGTTTATTTAACTTCTGCTGTCTAGCCGCTAAATACTCTCTACCAGGGTATTCTGCTCTAAAGAGCCCTGTAACCGAATCAACCATTATTAGCCTAATGTTCTCCTTAGGTATTATCCTAAATAATTCATCAGTAACAGCCATCTGGTGGTCAGTGTTGTAGACCCTT
>CALKYD010000128.1 GCA_938003605.1 uncultured Sulfolobales archaeon
TCAGCTCTATCCTCCACCAACTCGTTGTGGACTATCATTATTGACAGTAGATCCGTTAATGCCTCCAGGAAATCCACGCGGCTAAACTCTGCAGTGCCAGCAGCAATTTTTAAAGGAGATGCTTCAGTAGACACTTAAGACACCAGTATGTGACTTAATGAAGGTAGATTTAAAGAAACTAGGGCTTGTGGAAGGGTTCTGAGCTACGTAGCTCTTGGAATTCATCAGTTCTCCTCCCCGTCTGCTTGAACCTGCCTAAGTCACCCCATTTGAAGGCGTCATCCATGGGAATCCATGCTTTCAGAGCAGAATCCGCCGCCCAATAAGTGAACTAAAGTAAGTTCTTCCGTCATGAAACTGCTGTCTACGACTCCTTGCTAAGTTCAAGTACTTAAAGTAATGAGAGCTGTTATGCCTTTAGCTGATAAGTAGAGGATCAACGTTGCTGCAGCATTGCCCATAGCTATAGCTACAATAGATCTAGTCCTCCTTAAGTCCAATATGTACGCTATTAAACTGCCAGTCCATACGCCAGTTAATGGTAGTGGCACTGCTACGTATAAGCTTAAGGAGGCGTAAACCCATTTACTGGCCTTAATTCCTTCAGCCCTCCTCCTCACTCTACTTAAGATCAATGAGTAAGCTTTCTCAAAGAACTTGACTTCACTAATTACTCTCTCCTCAATGAATTTGAAGCCATATATGACTGCAGGAGCTATGGATGTTGAGGCAATGTATGATAAAGCTACGTTAACTAAGTCGTTTACGCCACTGGCAATACCGTACGGTATTGAGGCCCTTACTTCAAGCCCCGGCGCTAAGGCCAGTAAAACTAATATCGTTAACACTGCTAAGTTCACTTAAGCATCCCCCTGTAGGCGGTGCTTCAATGCTGAGTATCTCAGACTTACTGAAGGAAATAAAAAGAGTTTACCCAACTTTAGAGGCATATAGCTTACTGACTAAGTTAGTCACTCAACACAGAGTCCAGGGCTCTAAAGGCCTATGGAATGCAGTCGACTTAGTTAAGGAATTTCTTGAAGAACGCGGTGTCGGCTCCAAAGTCATAGGCGTTGAGGGCGGGGAGCAACTCGACTTAGATAGATCTCCCGTTGGCTGGGACTTAACTTATGGAGAACTAGTAGTTGAAGAAGGCGGTAGGAGGATCGCGGAAATCAATACGATTAATCACCCAACTCTTGTAGCAGCTCACAGCCCAAGCGGCGGAGGGAGGGCGAAGCTATCTCTGGCAAGTCTTGAAGGCATTAGTGAGGCCAGTGGAGCAGTATTGACTAGCGATAGCCCATACATGTCCTACGCGCTCTCAGGAGATTCTGTTGAAGCAATAATATGGTATGATCTCCAGAAGCACCACGATGGAGTTCCATACACAGGGCTATTCCTTTCAAGTAAGGACAGAGTGGAGAAGAAACCAGTCTTAACTATGCCTGGTAGGCTAGCGCTTAAAATTATTGAGGGATTGAGGAGGGGTTGGAGCTACTTTGTTGAATGGAGAGTTGAAGCTGAGTATACGTCTAGAGGCCTACCCATTCTTGAATCATGCATAGGTTGTGGAGAGTACTTAGTTACTTCTACAGCACACATATGCCACCCCAAGCCTGGGGCACACGACAATGCCAGTGGCTCAGCTCTACTGGCCGGCGTAGCCATAGCTTTAGACAAGTTAGCTAAGAGGCATGAGCCATCGGCACGCATATGTTTATACTGGGTGCCTGAGTACACGGGGACTGCTGCCTTATTTGTAAAGAATTTAGTTAAGAGGGAAGACGTTGTAGCTTCACTTAACGTAGACATGGTTGCGTCGAGACAGATTGAGACTGGCTCAACTCTCCACTTAGTTAGGAGTATGCTTAGCTACAGCGGTCCTCTAACTCCAATAGTTAAGCTATCCCTTGAATCGACTTACTTAACTGGCAGAGCATTCCATGAGAGAGAGTGCTTAGGTAAAGTGAGGTTTGACGAAGTCCCCTATGGCGGTGGAAGCGACCACGACGTATTCTTAGTGAATGGAGTTGAATCAGTTATGCTCAATGAATGGCCCAGTAAATACTATCACACAGATCTCGACAATCCCAACGCAATTGGATTAAGGGAGCTTGAGCTCTGCGGAAAAACAGTAGCTCTCTCACTACTGCTTGCATCAACACCCAACGTAGTTAGCGGGTTACCTAGCTACGTTAGAGGCTACTACAGTTACCTACAATCGTGGTACTCCATGGATTCAGCTAGAAAAGGGTTAAGCGAAGACTTCGTACTAAGTAGGGTTGCTCCACTATTGAGCAACAGCCTTATGAGAGCAGTTGAGTGGGTTGAGAAAAGGAAGGTGGGCGTAAGTACACTAAAGAGCGGCTACACAGAGAACCTAGTTTACACAGGTAAATCTACAGTTGACCTAAGGCCTATGTACTTAGAGAGGGGAGTTGAATTCTACAGGCTTGCCGACTCCCTGAAGATATGGCCTTTAGTGACAGCGTACCTACCGGCCAACCTCAAGGGGGGTTTAAGCGTAAGGGACCTAGTGCTCCAATACTACGCTGAAGAAGTAATAGATCCAACTAAGATCGACGCGAAATGCTATGGCGTTACTGGAGTAAGCTGTGTAGAGAGAATTGTTGGAGAAGTAGTTGAGTGGATTAGTGAGAGAGGGTTTATTAAAAAATAGGTGTTTTCACATAAAGCCACTAACTAGATGGAGGCTCTATAACTGTTGATACTGTAACTACAGCTGGATACAAGTATTCACTGATGACTAGGCCAGCTATAGTTGAATTGTAGTAGTAGTACCCGCTTGCATGCCACGCGTAATCCCTTAATATTAGCGACGTCTCTAATTCAGCTGCGTCATACACTACAACACTGTATGCAACATCAATTCTACTATAGCCCATCCCAATCCCTAGGAAGAAGCCTGGGTAAGCCAGTACATCTACTTGCATTAATGCAGGTCCTCTCCTAAGTCTATATACTCCAAGGACTGCCTCTGAGAAAGCACCTGATGGCACATCTATGTATCCATCGGAGAACACGTATATTGATGACCTTAGCAGAGGCCCGTATGATGGAGCTATGAACGATGCCTTAACGCTATAGCTACCGTCTCCATTGGCTACAACTTTCTGGGAAGCCCTAATTGGCACTAGGCTTAATCCATAACTGTCAAATAGCCTTAGCCCACTGTAGCTATTGTAAGCAATCATTATTCTATAGAGGCCTGGAAGAGCGGGAGTCTTGAACACAGGCATTGGATATACTGTCTCAGGCATGCTTGTCGGTGTTGGTGAGGCAGAGTAGAAGTACAGTACTCCAGTATACCTGAGTGGTATGCTCCACTTTATTGGTGTATACAGCCTTAATATCCCCCTCTCTTGATCCATAGGTGATGGGTTGTACACGAAGCCCACTATTGCAGCAAGCTTATAGGCTGCAAAGCTTTGGTCAAATCCCTCTGGTGAGAATGCGCCGCCTGGGGGAACAACTAGGACGTCTGGTGAAGTAGCTGCACCAGTGTTCCACGCAATAGCTATCAGTACTCCGGATACATCGCCTCCAGTGACTACGAATGGAACTATCCTCCAATCTATTGCCTCAGTCCTAGGGCCGTAAACAGGGTCTGCGAGGCCTAGTGGAGTGTAGGAGTCGTACGGAGTCTTTGACCTAGCTGCTCCAAGCAATACCTTGCTGGCTCCATCAATTACAGCTGGGACAACCAGCGTGGCTGGAATCACTATGGCTCCATCACTTGTTTCAACCCTAACCTTATACTCATATACTCCGGGCGCAAAGCCTGCGGGCACATTGACTACTCCTCTAACTACTGCAGTGCCGTTGACTGAAAGAGTGCTTGGCTCGAATTGAATGATCGTCGATGGAGCCTCCCTATACGCTCTTACAAAAACTCTAGCTAGGACGGGCGGTGTAGCAGGAGTTATGTATGGTGATGGCCTCAGCCTAACCACTAGATCTCCCCTTATCCTATCCCTTACGCTACCCACAGTTATCATTGCTACAGTGGATACTCTTGCCTCAGTGTTCAATCTATAGTACTTGCCTTCATAGTAGTCGAATACATCTACTCTAATCATGTACTCTCTGCCCGGTGGATTCATTCTATAGTAGGGGGTGCTGTACGACACGTTTTGGTATGCTACGTATATCTCTACGTAGTCTGCATCAGCTATCAACCACTTAGGCACTCTTAAGAGCATTGTTGCATACCTGTATACGCCGCTGAATAAAGTCAGTTCTCTAAAGGCTGTATACGATGTAGTGCTTAGAGATACGTCTCCCTCACCCTCTATCACTAGAGTGAACTCAGTGCTTCCTCCTGGAGGCACTACTGCATAGTATGCAGTGTCTGCAATCATTGAAGCCATGTAGTAGGCAAGCCATCCGTATAAGTTCAAGTAGTTCTCGATGAATGCTAACTGGGCTCCCTCCACTACGTACGCTTTAAATCCTCCATCAACTACTGCCTTAACTAGCTTGTAGGCATTCATTCTGCCGCTTCCCTGCTGTAATCCAGGGTAGCCTAAGTCATCGGCTGTGCTCTTAGCTAACACCTTTAAGTCCACGGGCGAAGGCACGTAGCCATACTTACTTAAGCATGCCTCAATAGCTAGCGCTAGCATGCCGCTAGTGAATGGAGTTGCTTCACTAGTTCCTCCAAAGAGAGTTAATCCAGGGCCGAACCCCTCATTGTACCCTATGACTCCATAGCCTCTCCCATTAATTGTCCTCACTCCAGCCATTTCCCAAGCTCCTATAGCTGCTACATCAGGCTTTGGATATCCGAGGGCGTTTGGACCTCTACTGCTGAACGGCACTATGTCGTCAGCATAGCCTGGCACATAGCTTGGCGCATATAATTGGAAGTACTCGAAGAGAGTTGATGCAGCTACTTCAATTATCAATAGGTCTGCTCCTGGAGCAGATATAGTAGTGTACCCAGGGCCGTAGTTTCCAGCTGCAAAGACTAATGTAGCGTTGTGGCCTATTAACATGTTTACTGCAACTATTTGACTGAATACAGCGCTCATGTAATCCATGCCTTGTGCTTGGTGAGCCCATTTAGCTAAGTTTACGTAAGCCCAGCTATTGCTAACTATATCAGCTCTCCTAATGCCTGCTGGAACAGGGTATAGGACTTCTAACTCAGGGTCGTAGATCCAGTTCCATCCAGCCAACCAGTACTCAGGCGGTATTAGGTCTCCAAACCAGAACCCTGTGCCTCCAGCTATCTTGACTTCAGGAGCCACTCCGTACAGTTTATACGTTGTTCCACCATAGTATGGAGTAAAGTAGTTTAACTTGCCTCGCGCTCCAACAACTGTTGCAACGCTAGTCCCATGCCCATGGTAGTCCGTGAATATAGCTACGTACTCTCCACCAGGATCTAGGCCTACGTAGACTCCGGGCTCACCTGGGTAAACGTATGGGTATTGCACAGTGGATTTAGCTAGTCCATAGCTATCGAAGTAGTATCCACTTATCACTCCGAGAGCGAAGTCAAGGACTCCATCGCCGTCGAAGTCCCTTCCAACGAGTTCCTCTCCAAACTTGAACACAGGTTCATCGGCGAAGCTGAAGTCCAGCCACAAAGGATCAGGAGCTCTCCAGTAAGCTCTGCCAAATAAGCTGATCTCAAGACTCCTCATAGTTATTGAAAGGGAGTAGAAAGCTGTTGATAAGTCGAATACAACTGCATCATATACCCCGGGAGTAGTTGTATCAACGAGTACTGCTGGCACTAATACTCTTACGTAGTAGCCGGTGAGGCCATCTAAGAAGAACCACTCAAACAACCCGAACTTATATACTCCACTTAAACTCGTTATATTTCCTACATACCAGTCAACCGCTATCATTGCTGCATATAGTGAGGGAACTCCATAGTACCCTGAGTACATTGTGCTGAAGTAAACTACTATTGCACCACTAGTGTTAAGGTATCCAGTCGCGTTTCTAACAGCCACGTTCTTTGTAAGCGCTAAGTGTTCATCCATGACCATAGTCATGGGGAGTCCGTCTGAATCCCTGGCTAGAGCCTCAAGCCCGAGCTCTGGGTTAGAGTAATCTATGCCTGTATCCACTATTCCTACAACAACTCCTTTACCAAATACATTGTACTCCCTCCATGCATCAACTACTCCCTGGACTTCAAGCCCGCTGAATAACATTGCTCCACCACTTGACTGGCTTGGTTCAACAGCGCCCTCCTCACCTAGAGCCATTGCCTTAAGCCTTTCACTACTTAACCCAAGAAGTTCATCGACTCTCGGGGATGGAAGTATGGAGTAAACGTATGGATTCCTGGCTAGCTCTAAGACTTGATCAATTGAAGCTGTGGCGTAAGCTACGATAACTCCATTAGGTAGAGGCACGTAGTACCTGAGCCTGGCGACAGTAGACTTAATTAATCCAACAGCGCTACTGCTGGCCACTATCAATACAGGCTTACACGTACTGCAACCTAAATTAATTGCATGTGAGTCTTCATACCCTAGTGGGCTGGCCAACACTACCTTAGCTTCATCCACTGAGTAGTATTCATTGAGTAGCTCTAAAGAGATCTTTTCAAATGGATCTATTGAAGCTCTATAACTGCTTGAGCTAACGGCTATGGCTTGCAGAGGTGTTAGTGATGCAAACACTATAGCTATCAAAACAAGTATTGATACGTACTTCGCGCAACAATTCATGGATTTCCCCTACGTACACACTTAGAGCTAGAGTATAGTTATGGATGGTTGAATATAAGCTTATTTCAATTAATGACTTCTTAAAGCGTTGGAGCTTAGAATTGATATAACTCTACTTACAGTAGACTGCGGTGAAGCTACTATAGGTACTCCAGACGCCTTTCTGTGTCCACCTCCACCTAGCTCTTTTGCGATTGCTGAGACATCTATGGTGTTGCTTCTCAAGCTAATGCTATTTGGATACATGACTATGTATGCATCAGCTACTACGCCTCTATCGATTAAGTAAGCCTGTACATCGCCTGCGTGAATTCTCCTATCAACGTTGTTTGATAGCGCTACGCCGACATCATCGTCTACCCTAATGACTATCGTTGAGTAGTACGCTTCCTCTAGGAGCTTCTCATACTCACGCCTCATTTCATCGTAGAGCTTCTGCGCCCACTTAGGCCAAAGATCGCCTGCTCTAAATGACTCTAGAGCTCTATACCTCACATCCCAGTCGAACCATTTAAGGATCCTTCTCCAGTAAGTCGTTAGCTCATACCTATTGATGAACTTATCGTCATCTACCGCTATGTCAACGAGCTTCATGGAATATTCATTGAATATGTTGAGCCTCCTCATAACTATTTCAGCTGTAACGCTATCTGTATCATTAACTACGTCTACTCCCAGCTCGCTCATCCTCCTCTTAAACTCATCCCCCCACTCATGGTGGTCATACCAGTGCACTCTCATGCCTAGGGACTTAACGTCTTGAATAACTCTTAAAACCAAGTACGCTGAGTCTTGCTGAAGATTTAAGTCAAGTAAGTATAGGTCTGTGTAAGCCCTCTTAACGTATTCCTTAGCTATAAAGTGCTTTAAGTTAAGTAAGATGGCTGTAACTGAAGAAAGCCTCACTTTACATCCATATTCACCGTAGGCTCTGCAAATAAGTGCTGCCGACGACAATCCATCTAAATCCCAGTGGGATATGATGTAAGCTCTCTTAGCTCCCCGGCGCTCGCTATATCCATCAGTTACCATAATTCTCGGCCACAGCCCTTACTTCAATATCAGCATTTACAGTACTTACTCGTACATACATTATTAAAGTTTATTAATTCATTAACTCTCGGCTAGAGAAGCTCCTGTAAGTCAAGCTGCATTAAGTTATCTGCTATAGAGTATATAGCTGTAGGAGGTGCTTCACGTAGTCCTTGGATTAGAGTAGGCTTCAACAACTCTTAAGTCAGCTATAAAGTCATCTAGTTGGATAATAGCTATGAGGGCTACTCTACCCCACGTCACTGGCCTTACTGAGTACTTTAGCGATAGAGAGCTGTGAGGCTCAACTCTAACGCTGTTTACTTGGCTTAATACCTCAACTCCTAGTCCGTTTAGACTTGGCTTAAGCTTAACAGCATTACTTAACTCATTTCTAACCACTACTTCCACTTCACCTAACACTCCTTCAGTTAGAGAACCCTTTATTTCCACAGACTCCACCGAGATCTTTTGCAGCAAGCCAGCTATAGTGGATTCAGCCCCCCTCAGCCATACGTCAATTATTGGAGGAGACCAGAACTCAGCCCACCAGTAATCGCTATCTAAGGCATGCCATAGAGCCCACCTGACCTTAGAGCTTTCACTACTTCTTACTCCAATAGCTTCTTCATATACTTTCAGCGCTCTATAAGCTTTCGCTACTCTAAGCCAGTAATTCTCATGCCCCTCCTTCTCCCCCCTCCACTTCCTAGGTGAGCCAAGCCAGCTGTTTGTAGGTATGTGCTTCAGTACTCTCCTACATGGGACTTCCTCAAACATTTCCCTTAAGTTACTCAGCTTTAAAGCGCCTTCAGAGTCAAGAGCTACTAAGTAATCAACTAGTTTGTCTAGGAAGTAAGCTGTGAGAGGAGGATTCTTTGAGAAAACCATCCAGTTCTCCCCATCGAGGGCTAGGACGAGGGCTCTCGCCAAAGGATCTAGGGCTTCCTTAGCTGCAATGTATGAGAACTGATATGCGTTCCTCCACGCATGCAGCTCCGTTAAGAAGTCGTTCTTAAAGCTGAGTATATTGCTTAGCTTAGTGTCTCTAAAGAATACAACTACGTAATCTCCAGAGGCAGTGTTTAAAGCTATGTAGGGCTCCTTATGTGTGCCCTTATCGCCTGCCGAGGCCTTGAAGTGGAATTCCTCGTCTAGGACAGTGTACTTGATTCCATTTGAAGCATATATGGGCACTAAACCCATTGAAAAACTCATTTCAGGAGTCCACGCGCCGAGCGGGACGTAGCTTGGGCCAAAAGCCTTCATAGTAATGCTCCTTCCATAGGAGAGCTCTTCGCTAACTATATCACCTGCCTTAAGCCAGTCGAGTAAGTAGCCAGCTATAGTGTGTGCATAAACGCTGGTCAGCACATCTATTTGGCCTCTCTCAAGGGCTTCCCTATACAGCGTGAGGGTTTCTGAAACCATCCTTACGTTAAAGCTCTCTGGATCGTATTGCTCTCCACTTAAGTATTCAACACCTCTCTCAATAGCCATGAGCCATTGAGCTAAGAGGCTTGGACTTAAATTATAGGTTGTCTTAAAGGACTTCCTTAAGTCAAGCAACTTAGCGTGATAGTGGTATGGGCCGTAGCCGTATGGAGTTAGGTATCCTCCCCAGACGTATACGTAGGCCCATGGGCTATGCACCTTCCAGTTAGGCATGTAGTTTGGAGCTTGGTGATTATGCCACACTATAGTGAAGTACGCGGCTTTCCCTGAATCTCTGCTCATAACTAAGTACTCCGCTTCATCAATTACTGCACCGTCTATTAATGCCCTCACTCTATGAACGCCGACTTCATCAACTGCATCAACTGGGCAGTCGACTACAGCTACTTCTCCTTCAGCTAGGCTTTTTGAAGTAGAGCATAAAGTGCTGGTGGAGCCACTGGGCTTTTCAACTACTACTTCAATCGCCAAGCTCTTCGACGAACTACTGTTACACATTATTACCTGAACTACTTGCCCTCCCCCAACTCTAACGGCTGGCTTTAAGGCAGTTACGTAAGCTTCAACACCTTTCGCAACCCTTTGATCTACTAGAGATCCACCCATGCTTAGCACACCTTCTGCATAGACTATCAATAGATTTAAAAAACCTTGCTCATACGCACAGTACGCGAACTCAACGCTTTTTACTCAAAAAAGCTCTTATTCCATTTAAGCCAGTGGTTTCTCGGTGGGTTGCTTGCTTAAATCAATAGTGGCTTGCTCAGCGATACTCATGATTGCCGTGGCTTTCTCCCCATACTTTAGTCAATTCCCGCAGCAGGAGCCTCTATACGTATCACTTATATGGCATTACCACCAGCCATGGTACTACAGTGCTAGCGAGGAGTACTTCATACTGCCCTGGGTTAGGCTTCACAGCGTTGGGAACTACTATAAGATGGGCTATATATTGAGTAAGTACCCTGAAGTAAGGGCTACGTTCACTTTCTCAGGCTCACTAATAGTGCAGTTAACTGACTACGTGGATAGGGGATTGATGGACTTAAGGCAGATGATCTCATGGAAGATAGCTCGTGGGGAAAGCCTCAGTGCTGCAGAGATCTACAGCATTCTCAAGATACCCGGAGGCTTCTTCGACATAAATTGGGGTAGAATAGTTGAGAGGATCCCAAGGTATAGAGCTCTGCGGGACCAGGCTCAAAGCGTCTTCAACCTATGCTCATCCCTACCTCTAACTGAGGAGGAATTCATTAAATGCATCGCAGACCAGTTTACTGGAGGAAACTACAGCACCACCAAGATCGTTGATTTAGCTGTCTTATTCAACTTATTCTGGGTAGATCCATTGATCGCTAAGTACGAGTACCCGGAAGTATATCAGTTGATGCAGAGAGCTGCTAACACTACTCTACCCAGCTTCACTAGAGATGAATTAGAGCTAGTGCTTAACGCTCACCTAGACATTATGTCTAAAGTAATCCCTCTCTACAGAGAGTTATGCTTAAGGAATCAAGTAGAGTTAATACCTGTCCCATACAGCCACCCACTGGCTCCAATAATAGCTGACTTCGGCTGGCTTGACGATTTAAGTATACATGTAGGCAAGAGCGTAGAGCTCTTCGAAGAATTCTTCAATTACACTCCAATAGGTATGTGGCCGGCTGAGCAAGCAATTAATGAAGAAGCCCTAAAAGCAATGGCTAATAAAGGAATCTCTTGGATAGCCCTAGATCAAAGCCTTTTAGGTAAGGCAGGCGTAGACCACTTATCCCCGGAGAACTACGGAACTCCGTGGTATGTAGAGATCGACGGTAAAAAGATCTACTTATTCTACAGAAACACTGAGTTAAGCAATTTAATAAGCTTTGAGTACAGTAAGTTAAGCAGTGAGAAAGCTGTAGAGGATTTAGTCAACAGGCTCATTCAGATAAGGCGTGTAGCTGGCGGCGTAAGAATAATAGTCATAGCTCTAGACGGGGAGAATCCGTGGGAGCACTACGAGGAGTTCGGGTCAAAGTTTCTATCACTCCTATACCAGAGGCTGAGCGAACTTCAAAGCCAAGGAGTCTTAAGGACCGTTACTCCGAGGGAATTCATATACAGCCATGGGTGGGTAGCTAAGGAAATGCCCTTGGCAAGCCACTACTACCTCGACTTAAGTAGGGCTGATATAGCTGACTTACCATACGACAGCTATGGAGATGCCTACGGACTCCTCCCGAGAAGGCTTGTTTCAGCCAGAGTGCCTGAAGGCTCTTGGGCTGGCGGAGAGCTCACAATCTGGATAGGGGACAGGCAGGAGAATGCTGCGTGGATGTGGCTTAGGAAAGCTAGGGAGGAAGTATTGAGCGCGCTGAATGCTTCAAACATGAGTGAAGCAATGGTGCGTAACCCACAAGTAGTTGAGTACTTGCTTAGAGCTGAGGCAAGCGACTGGTTCTGGTGGTATGGATATGATGGCGGAGGCTCTCCTGAGACCTTCGACCCATTGTTTAAAGCATACTTAGCTAAAGCATATGAGCTGGCAGGACTTAGTCCACCAGAGTACTTAAAGGCTAGCTTCTACCCTGACTGTAGGCCTAGGGGCGTCTTGAATGCCGCTGTCCCAAAGCCTATTGAGTCAAAGCCTAGAGTGGACGGAGTTCTAGAGGACTTGTGGATAAACTCTATTGTGGGCGGGGCAGCTCTAAACATAAGCATTGGGCCTCAAGTAATTAAATCAGTTTACGTAGCTCTAGACAGCGAGCACGCGTACTTCGCCATAATTCCCTGGGCTGCTGGCTCAGCGAGCAATGCGTCAATAGGCATTTACTTCACTACACCTAGGAGGAGCGTTAGCCCATACAATCCAGGGTATAACGTTAAGCCAGCTACGTACGCAAAGGACCTTGGGATCGGCCTCTTCTTCGAGGTCCTAGTGGACTTATGGGCTGGCTCTGCAACAGTTAATGCAGCTAATGGAGCTGGTGGATGGATTCAGCTGTATAGAGTCCCAATAGGGCTAGGGGAAGTAATTGAAGTAGCAGTGCCGTGGAGCTACATAGGCCTATTGCCGGGGGATACGACTTACTTATCGATAGCTGTCTACGTAAACAAATCCCTCGCAGAGTCTTCGACTAGAGTTGGGTTAGTTCATCAACTGCAATTGCCTAGAGCTGTAGCTATAGCTCCAGAAGCTAGAGTAGTCTTCGAAATGATTGACCCCCTTGGAGACGATGACGGTGCTGGAGGCTACAAGTATCCTACAGCCGCTGTATTCGCTCCGGGAGTATTTGACTTAAAGTCGTTCAGAGTCATTGATGCAGGCGATAGAGTGGTCTTTGAATCAGCCGTAGTTAATTTAGGGGGGAATCCATGGGGTGGACCAAATGGGTGGAGCATGCAGTACTTACACATATACATACACACTACGTTAGGAGAGCCTGGACGTAACGATACATTCGGCTTAAACGTAAACGTAGCTGAAGAACACTTATGGCATATGGCTCTACTGATAGCGCCTGGATGGGGGACTGATCCAGTGCCTGTTGGAGAGAGGGCCGCTCTATATTACAGCAACGGCAGTGTGGTTCCTCAAGACGGCGGTCTAAGGGTTTACGCTGATCAAGCGTTGAGCTTAATCGTAGTGGAGGCATCTAAGAGCATTCTAATCGACGTAGAGAACATCGATGAGTGGATCTACGTAGTTGTCTTAACGAGCTACGACGGTTATGGAATGGATAGAATAAGGCCGTTCAGTACTTCACCAGACGTGTGGGTTGTTGGAGCTCCAGACTATGCTTTAGCAATAGCTGCTAATGTCATACCTAGAGTAATGGATCTTCTGGCTCCTACAGCTGAGGAACAGTACAGCATGCTTAAGTCATTTAACGTGACTTTCATTGATGCACAGCTTGTTGGAAAGCCGGCTGTCGTTAAGGGCTATGGGAGAATAGCTCTTCAGCCTACTGCAACAACTGTAGTGACTACCATTACATTAATGACTACGTTGATTGAAGCTACTACAAGCACTAGTACGTTGACTATTCGTGAGTCAACAACCCTTACATCAACTACTACTTTGACTGAAGCCGCTCCCCAAGAACTGAACATACCTCTATCCATAGCTTTAGCGTTAACAGGGCTCTTATTGGGTGTAGCTGTAACGCATCTACTTGCGAGAAGAAAGGCTTCTTGAAGAATAAATATCCTTTTTTCATAAAAATACATAGACCTCGGGGAAGCCTGATGGCTAAAGTAGCGCTCGTAGATGTTGTAAAGAGGTTTGGTAGAACTGTAGCAGTAGACCGCGTGAGCTTAACGATAGGTGATGGAGAGTTCTACGCTCTCCTAGGTCCATCGGGCTCTGGTAAGACTACTACTCTAAGGCTTATAGCAGGCCTGGAGACGCCTGACGAAGGGGAGATCTACATTGATGAAAGGTTGGTCAACTACGTTCACCCAAGGGATAGAGATGTAGCGATGGTCTTTCAGAACTACGCTCTATACCCACACATGACTGTCTACGA
>CALKYD010000129.1 GCA_938003605.1 uncultured Sulfolobales archaeon
AAGAGTTAAGCGTATACGATTTAGTCATGAGAAGGTACAAGCAGATGAAGGAGGCATTCATGGTTCTACCACTACAGTTTTCAGCTGAAACTCATAAGTATGAAAACATCGCATCCATAACAATTAGCTGGGGCGGAATGCTCGGCACTCTACCCTACCCAGTCGCACCCACCTTTGATCCATTCATAGGCCCCCTCAGCGGCTACTGCCTCAATCCACCAGGCGAGTCATACTCTAAGTACTGCAAGAGCCCAGCGCCAGGCGGAAAAGTCTACGTACCGGCTGGAGTTAGATTAGGCCACGGAGACTTATGGGACATGGATTACTTGCTCGACTACGTAGTTAAGCATTAATCTAAAAACATTTTTTAAATCCCTACACACATCATTGCAGTAATTGATGCTCCTACAAGTAGGGAGCGTTAAATGAGTAGCGAATACGTAGTGCTTAAAGAGATCTCCAAGAAGTTTGCTGGAGGAGTAGTAGCCTTAGATAAAGTGACGATGGACATAAGGATGGGGGAAGTGCTGGCTCTACTTGGTGAGAATGGTGCAGGAAAATCCACTCTCGTAAAGATCCTTTATGGAGTTTACAGCCCTGATGAAGGAAGCATCTACATTAGTGGAAGGCGTGTAAACATATCTAGCCCAGCTGAAGCCATTAGGCATGGAATAGTAATGGTGTCCCAACACCCTCAGTTAATAGACACGCTATCTGTAGTCGAGAACCTGGCTCTCGGGCTGAAGACATTCAACGTATTTACAGGCATTAAGAAGATATCTAACTTCATATTGGAGAAAAGCAGGGAGTTTGGATTAAATGTTAATCCCTGGGAGAAGGCGTGGAGGCTTACATACACTCAAAAACAGCTTATTGAAATACTTAGAGCAATGCTCCTTAACGCAAGAGTCGTTGTACTAGATGAAGCGCTGACTTACCTACCTCTTGAGGAGAAGAAGAAGTTCTATAAGTTCATAAGGGAGTTCGCTGCAAAGGGTGGAAGCGCTGTAATAATAACTCACAAGATACCTGAAGCACTAGATGCAGCGGATAGAATAGCGATCCTGAGGAGGGGGAGGCTAGTGGGCATTGTTGAGAGAAGCAGTGCTCAAATAGAGGACATTAGGAGGATGGTGTTTGGGGAAAACATTGCTGAAATAACTTATGGGAGACTCTCAGCCTCTCAGCCGGGGGAGAGGGTAGTTATTGAAGTACAAGACCTCTGGGTTATTGGAGACTTCGGCGAAAACGCTGTAAGAGGAGTCAGCCTGCGTGTAAGAGAGGGGGAAGTAGCAGGTGTAGCAGGCATAGTCGGCAATGGCCAGAGGGAGCTCACTCAAGCACTAGCAGGGCTGAGGAGGGTTTCCAGAGGTAGAGTATTCATTGATGGAAGGGACGTAACTAATAGGGGCGCTCACGTAGTTAGGGAAGTGGGTGTAGGCTACATTCCCGACTCTCCACTGGCCCTCGGAATATCTATGGATAACTCAATGGCTGAAAACATAGCAGCGTTGTTTCAACAAAAGTCCATACTCATTAATTGGGGTAAGGTGTGTGAAGTGGCTTCAAGCCTCATAGAGGCCTACAAGATAGTGATACCTGGTGCAAACTCCCTCATTAAAGCTCTTTCAGGCGGGAATATAATGAAGGTTGTAGTTAGCAGGGAGGTAAGCTTTTGTAGGAGAGCATTGATAGCTCATAACCCGACGAGAGCTTTAGATGAAGTTAGCGCAACCATGGTCCGCAAATTCATTAAGGAGAGAGCTATTAACGATAGGATAGCAGTGCTCCTTGTCTCAGAGGATCTAGATGAAGTATACAGAGTTAGCGACTCCATCTACGTCATGAATGCAGGAAAGCTCTACGGCCCCTTCCCGCCTAATGAAGCGGAGAGAAGCAAGATAGAGCACTTAATGGTGACTTAGGGTTGAGGTTCATTATTGTAAGAAGAATTGAGCCTCGTCCATACGTGAGGCCGCTAATAATTGCTTCATCACTATTAACTGGAGTAATCCTGGCCTCCGCCCTTCTAACGATGATGGGAGCTGATCCTCTTGCAATCATAACAATTATAGCGCACTCATTTATTACACCACAAGTAGTTAAGGACATGCTTTTACTAACGATGCTTGGATGCGCTCTACTGATCGCGTTTAAGGGTGCTGTATGGAACATTGGAGCTGAAGGACAGTTCTACACAGCGATAATACCAATAGTGTGGATAACGCTGTACGCAGTTCCGTGGAGCGCCAGCAGCCCCTCCTATCAACCAATACTAGTCATACTAGCATCAATTACGGCAGCCATGGTCTTTGGAGCTGCTTGGGGAGCTATTGCAGGTGCTTTGAAGGCTTATGTAGATATAGATGAAGTGCCCGTGACGCTAATAATGAACTATATAGCTTACTATGTAGTAAACCTCCTTGTACTCGGGCCATTCCGCGGTAAATACGTCTATGGCTACATTAGAACGGACGACCTTCCAGATGCGTACAAGTTGAGCATAAACATAGTTATGCAGAAAACTGGGAATGCATTCATAGATGGATTCCTCGAGTTCATCAAGGTGGTAGTGTACTATGCTTACTGGGTGCCTGCAGCAGTCCTTGTGTTTTCATTAACGTGGGTTGTATTTAACCATACGACGATAGGCCTTAGGATAAAGATTCTTGGCTCGAACCCTGAGTTCCTAAAGGCTGTGGGAGTAGATGCAAGGAAGACCGTAGTAATTGCCTTTACGTTATCCAGCCTACTCGTAGGCTTTGCAAGCGCCATCTACTACTTAGGTGATTTAACTAGGCTGACCTACCCCATTCAAGCTCAAACAGCTGGCTACGGCTATCTAGCTATACTTGTAGCATGGCTGTCAATGCTTGAGCTGCAGCTAATCCCCTTATCAGCATACATAGTTAGTTCACTGAGGAATGCTGGTAGGAACATACAGATATTTGGGCTTGGAGGGCTTGAATCAATGCTAGTGCTGCTGGGCTCAACACTACTGACCTACTCTATTCTCAGATTTCTAACGGAGTATGAAGTGAGGGTGGTTAAGTAATGAGCTTGGAGCAACAAGCAGTCAACGCGCTCATAGAGCTAGCCCCTGTCTTCGCGACATTCTACTTAGTTGCCCTAGGCCACAGCTTGTTTGAAAAAGCGGGACTCCTTGACTTAGCCATAGATGGAGTGTTCTTCATGTGCTCCAGCATTGCTGTTAGAGTAGCTGTAGCTTCAGTCTCCCCAGTAATTGGAACTGTAGTTGCAGCAATTGCTGCAATGTTTTTAGGAGCTGTACTAGCTTTCTTAATGACTTTCCTGCCGATCAGTCATGGAGCCGTAGGCCTCTCAATGATGTTCCTAGGCTACGGCATTGGAATAATCGTTGGATACCCCGCTAGACTCGAAGTAGGCAGCATAGCTATGTACACCTATAGTGAGGGCGAAGCAGTAGCGATCATGACTATATCGATAGCCGTTGGATTAGCCGTCCACGCAATACTTAAGTACACGAAGCTTGGGGCTTCAATAAGGGCATGTGGAGAAAACCCCCATGCAGCTGCTTCTCTAGGAGTAAACGTGCTTTTAACAAGGCTTATAGCTGGGGCAGCGGGCTTTGCAATAATGGGGGCAGGCTCATCGTTCTTCACCCTTGCTTGGCAGAAGTTCTGGGATCCGAAGTCGTATACGCTTGGATACGGCTGGCTGGCATTCACAGTCGCACTAACTTCAGGCAGGCACCCAATAATTCTAATACCTATTTCACTTACATTTGGAGGGCTAACACTCTATAGAGTAAAGATAGGAGTGATGTATGGAGTTGAAAAGGATGTAGCAAACCTAGTGCCATTCATAGCGGCTTTAGTGGCTATGCTTGTTTTCTATGCAACTAGGCTTAAGAACGTATTAGCGCCGCCAGCAGGCCTCGGCAAAGTGTATTATAGGGAAGAAAGAACTGTCTAATAATAATGAGGAGTAGTTATGGCCCGAGGAAGTCCTTGGGCTTAGGAGGCTCTGGCTTAAGTCCTTTCCTCTCCCTAATGCTTCTAACCAAGTCCAGCAGCATGCTGTCAGGCACTGGAGCCCATCTACTGAACTCCTGGCCCCATAGAGCTTTCCCAGCGGAAGCCCCTCTCAGCGCTTCCGCTAAATCAAATGACTCTGCTACAGGTAGTTCAGCTATAGCTCTAACAATGGGCCCCTGATAGCTCATATCGATTATCCTACCTCTCTTCTTAGCAACTATTGCAGTTACTCCACTGATGAACTCGCTTGGAACTCTGACATCGATCTTCATAAGTGGCTCTAGAAGCGTGGGCCTAGAAGTCAGTAGGCCTACGTATATAGCGTTCCTTGTAGCCGGGAATAGCTGCCCCGGCCCTCTGTGAGCAGGATCTTCATGAATTACTGCATCGTGTAACACTACTTTTACTCCTCTAACTGGCTCAGCAGCTAGAGGGCCCTCCTTCATTGATATCCTGAATCCTTGAATTAAAGTATCCCTTACCTCCCTTAAGTACTGGACACCGCTAGTTAGGTCTACGAACACATCTATGTTTTCATCTATGGCCCATATCCTCCTAGCCTCATCGTAGTCCCACCCAGCTTCATCCCTGAGTATCTTGGCTCTATCCCTTGGATCCATGTCTTCAGTCACTACTCCTTGCGCTATGAGGTCTATAGTCCTCTGATCAAGTGGTTCAACGTGTATATAGACCTTGTTATGCTTGTTAGGGGACTTTCCTTCAAATACATCGCTTCTCTCACGAATGCTCTCTCTATAGACTATCAATGGCTGCGACACGTTTACATCAAGCCTGTAGAACTCCTTTAAGAGCGTTAAAGCAATCTCTATGTGTAGAGTTCCAAGACCGCTCAGCAGGTATTCGCCCGTCTCTTCATTTATCTTAACTAATAGGCTTGGGTCTTCAATGCTCATCTTGTAGAGGGAGTCTATGAGCCTAGGCAGATCGGATGGAGTCTTGGGCTCTATGGATACCGTGACTACGGGCTCCGTCAATATTCGCATTCTTTCAAAAGGAACCATGGAGTCCTTGAGCTTCAAGCTAACTATAGTCTCTCCAGCGCGGACTTTGGATAAGCCTAGGAGTGCAGCAATGTTTCCAGCAATTATTTCATCAGCCAGCTCCCTGTATAAACCCATGTATAGGCTTACTTGAAGAACTCTCTCACTAAACCTAGTGTTGACTAGCCAGACTTCCTCCCCAGGCTTAGCTGAGCCCGAATATATTCTTCCAGTAGCCACTAGCCCAGCGTGAGGATCAAACTTTATGTCATTAATGACCATGACTAGGGGACCGTTGGGATCTGCTTCAATCATTGCCTTAGCTACGTCACTGCTTAGATCTCCATGCCATAGCTTGGGTATCCTATAGCGCTGAGCCTCCTTAGGGTTGGGCAAATACTTGATCACTGTGTCAAGTATTGCCTCATGCAGGGGAGCTAGCTTCTGTAGCTCAGCTATTCCTTCACGCCCCTTTTCGTATGCTGCAACGATATCGCTGAACTTAATGCCTTTATCCTGGGCTAGAGGCACTGTGAGGCCCCATCTATCTTTAGCGCTTCCGAAAACCACCTGGCCTTTAGCGGGGTCGAGGAGCCAACGGCTTCTGTAGGGCTCTTCTGCATAAGTTGTGAGCAGGCTGTTGAACTCCTTCATTATGTTGACTAGCCTTTGCTGTATTTCAGTGGGGGTGAGCCTCAGCTCCTTTATTAGCCTATCTATCTTATTCATGTACAGTACGGGCCTAACTAGTTCCTCCATGAGTAGCCTGAGGTACATTTCGGTCTGAGTCATCACTCCCTCAACGGCGTCTACAACAACTATTGCTCCATCAATTGCTCTATAAGCTCTAGTAGTTTTTGATGAAAAGTCCACGTGCCCAGGAGTGTCGATGAGGTTAAT
>CALKYD010000130.1 GCA_938003605.1 uncultured Sulfolobales archaeon
TTTACGCCTTACTTAGCTGAAGAGCTCTGGAGAATGATTGGTGGGGAGGGCTATGTATCGCTCCAAGAGTGGCCTTCAATAGAGGATCTTCCGGGAATGAATGAAGCCCTGCTTTCATTTGAGTACTTAGAGAAACTTATAAGCGATGTGAAGGAGATAGCGAAGCTATATGAGAAAAAGCCATCTAAAATAACTGTAGCTGTTGCCCCAAGAGAGTACTATGGCTTGTTGAGGAAAGCAGCTGACTACATTGCTCAGGGGAGAAGCGTGAGGGAGTTCATTAGGGATGTAGTAAGTGGAGCTAAAGACAAGGAGTGGGCAGCTAACTACTCAAGGAGAGTATATGAAGTTGCTTCAAGCCTGCAGCCCGATGTACTAAAGCTTGTGCTTAAGGCTGATTTAGATGAAGAGAGAGTCGTTAGCGAAATGAAGGAGTGGATTGAGTTACAGCTAGGCGCACCAGTAGAGCTGTCAGTAATGGATGTAAGGGCTGGGGGGTTGAAGAAGGTTGCAGTTCCATTTAGGCCAGCTATATTCATTGAATTTAGTGAACAATGAGGCGTCCATCGCTTATCGTTATGTAGCCCCTCTTAATTAGTTCACTTAATATTTCTCTGGCATTGCTCCTCTTAACATTCATGCCGTAAGATATTATGTCTAGTGCATCCTTAATGCTCAATGCGCCGTAGTCCACTATCCCCTGCCTAAGCATTCTCAATGCTTCTCTATAGGCTCCTTCAATAGGTTGGGAGAGCCCTACGTAGCTTAAGCTAATGGTTACTCTAAGCGAAGTATCCCTAACTCTGATGGAGAACTCGCTTCCATAAAGCCTCTTCAAGTAGGCTTTACGCCATGGATATAGGCGTTTCACTGAAGCCTCTTTAGCGCCTTCAGGGCTTGTTGAAGCAAGAGCATTGTAGACTTCACGTGGATTCGGGAGACTACTTGGATCTATTAGTATCAAGTACTCTCCGGGGCCAGCACTCCAAGATCTTGCTCCTTCAATTACGTATATGTTTTCCAGCCGCGCATTATTGACTACATTTCCCTTAAGTATTTCCAGGAGTTCTATTCTCCAACTCCTCGTTGAAGCTATGTAGACTCTCCTATTTATTGAGGCAAGAAGCGCTAAGTACACTGAAATAATGTCTCTAGCCCAAGCTTCATGGCCTATGAGGACCCACCTGCCCTTAAGGAAAGTCCACGGGAACTTCACTTCTTACACCATACATTTACTTGCACCTATTAAAGTAAACTATGACTCCATTATTAACTTAAATACTAAGTGTTTGAAGACATATGAGTTAGCATTAGCGCTGGTGGCATTATCGTGAAGAACTACTATCTTGCTTGGAGTAAAATGATTGAGAGAGCCCTGGAGTCCTGGGGCGAAGTATCGGTTGGCTTTAAGCCTAGAGCAATAGCTATAACGGGTATGGGTGGAAGTGGCTGCATTGGAGACTACGTTGAAGCGCTCGCCTCTAATAGAGAAAGCTTCAACTCTCCAGTAATTGTTGTAAAGAGCTCCAGCCTCCCTCAATACGTTATAGAAGGCGATTTAGTCTTCGCTGTAAGCTATAGTGGAGACACTATTGAAACAATAATGGCTTTCAGAGAGGCTTTGAGGAGAGGTGTGAGAACAGTAGCTGTCACTAGCGGAGGCATGCTGGAGGAGTGCGCGAAAACCCATGGAGCACCCATTGTAAAGGTTTCAGAAGGCCTTGTCCCTAGGGCAGCACTACCTGAAATGCTCATCGGTGTACTAGGAGTGCTTGACTCAATAGGCTTAACACTGGCCTCAAGGAGTGAAGCGGTTAAGCTGGCCCGATTCATTGATGAAAAATCTCTAGATGCAGCTAGTGAAGCTAAAGCCTTAGCTAACTTCATGTATGAAAGCTCAGGCAACATAGTTATAGCTACTCACACTCCACTTGAAGTAATAGCTGTTAGAGGGAAGAATGAGCTGAATGAAAACGCTAAGGTGCCAGTTAAAGTAGAGGTAATGCCTGAGTGGGCTCACAACGACATCGTTGGTTGGGAAAGCCCGTTTACAAAGAATTGGGCTGCCGTAACTATTGTTGATCCAGGCAACGTTCTTGGAGCAAGGCTTGTTGAATTCATGGAGTCGATTTACGTTAAAAGCGGAGTGAGGGTACGGAGGCTACTGCTTGAAGGCTCGAACCTCCTTGAAAAACTTATTTACGGAAGCCTAGTCCTCGGACTCGCCAGCGTTGAATTAGCTGAGCTAAGGGGCTTAAACCCTCTTGAGACTAAGAGCATAGCTTTATACAAGGAGTTCCTAAGGGAAATTACTGAAGAGAAACCCTGTTAGCGCAAAGAGCATTGAGTACATCATTGTTTTTTTAGCTTTTTGAGCAACTTCGCTCACCGGCCTTCTGAGGACTTCGATGGCAGCCGATGAGAATGCTGCTCCGCTCAATCCGAGAATCACTGTGTACAGCAATCCAGCATAGCCAGCTAATCCAATTGCTACAGCTAGCAGAGTCCCCGATATAGCTAGTGCTAGGGATAGCTTTGCAGCAAGCTCTCTTCCAAAAGCAGTTGTAATGGTTTGATACCCTTTAGCCCTATCGCCTATTTCATCAGCTATGCTCTTTACAAACTCCCTAGACGTATTTATTAAAAACACTACTGTAGAGAAAAGAACTATGAATACAAACCTCTCTCCACCACTCATTGAGAGTGAGTAGCCGTAAATAAATGGGCCCGTAGTGGCTATGCTTACTAAAAAATGGCTGAACCATTTATTCCTAAGGAAGTTGTACGCGTATGAAATAATGGAGTATGTGGCTGCCGTTAAAAGAGCCTGCGGATTGGACAACGTATTTAACAAAACTCCAAGAATTAGCGAAGCTATACTGAAGTACTTTACTGACCTTGGATTAAATAGCCCTCTCGGCAGGGGCTTCCAAGGCTTATTTATTCTATCAACATCTAAGTCAACTACATCGTTAATAAGCATTGAAGCTGACGAAACGAGGAACCCTGTTAGAAAGCCTATTAATGCTGAAGAAGCGGACTTAATTGCATGTCCATTAATTACTAGCACTGTAATTAGAACCGCTGCACCAGCCATAACTGAGTTGAGGGGCCTCATCATTTTGACGAACTCTACGACTTTCCCCAAATAAATTCCACCTAAGCCCACGACATTCTAACGCTCACTACATCATTATTATGCTAAAAATATTTTTGTGCCAAAAGGAATAGCTATGCTTCAGTGATGAAACGATGGTCTCTTGAGCTGGTGGCTATGAAGAGCATTCCCCTCACTGAGCGAACTTTACTAGCATTCGTTAAGCTTGCGCCAGAACGCTTTCAGTCATGTTTCCCCCACTGGACAATAGAGTTCATTAATACCGGTGTATAACTCATGTATGGCATACGTATTACTGGATCATTTAAATCATCTGGGAAAACTTTATTGAATGGATGTAGTT
>CALKYD010000131.1 GCA_938003605.1 uncultured Sulfolobales archaeon
GAAATTGGAGTTCCAGTCATAGGTCCTACGTTAGTAACAGTGAAGCTTGCTGAGGCCTTAATTAAATTAGGATTGAGGTACGGCAAGACTTACTTCGCTAGCTCCTTGAACAGTGAGCTCTTGCAGTCTTTTTACTAAAGAGCTCTAAGCCTTAAGCTCTTACGGGTTTGCTGAAACTAATTTTCATAGCATCCATCGTACGATTAAATCGTTTGACCACCACTACGTCATGAGAAACAAATAGTCTTTCCCTCACGAAGAGCATTCTTGGAAACGGCTTTGAGGAATTTATGGAGCCATTGAGTAGTGAGTGCAGGCTGTACACTAGCATCTTCAGTAGCATTATAATTGAGCAGTTATTCTGGCCAACGTAATGCTGCGTGGTGAACACTAACTTATTAGTCTAAACTTCGAAGGCGTTAGTAGGTGGGATGCATGGATTACACTGTGAGTGAGCTAGCGCTTGTCCTCAAGGAGTTCATTGATGCAGGCGTTAAGTTCGTGGTCATAGGGGATACAGTCGTTCAATTAAGGCTTGGGAGAAGAGTGTTGGAGGGAGATATAGATCTATTTGTCCTAGAGCCAAGCATAATCTCTGAAGAGGATTTCTACGTAAATCTAGCGGAGGAGAGGAACTGGGTTTACACAAGGACTGAGGCTGGGACTCCTAGAATCATAGCTAAAGCAGGTGCTTCCGAAATAATTGTTGAACTATATGAAAACGTCTTCGACATATATGTTCCAGCAGAGTTCATTGATGAAGCTAGAGTAGTTGAAGTGGGTGGAGTTAAAGTAAAGTCCATCAGCTTAGAGGAGTACTTCGTCTTAAAGGCGCGTCAGGGAGTAGACTTAAACAAGTTGTCGAAGTACTTGAAGCAATTGAAGAAGCTTGACAAAAGCCTTATTGAGAGAGCTTTAAAGCACATGCCTAAAGAAGATGAGAAGACTATAGTCTCAAGGCTCAGGGACGTAGGAGCATTGCTTTAACTAAGAGAACTCGTGGAGAGCCTATGAAAGCCATCGGGGCCTGTTAAAGGTTTATAAACAACTTTTGCATTGAGTCCTATAGTGCTTAATGAGGGAAGCGGTGTGGCGTTAAGCGATCCAGTGAAGCAGAGAATAGTGTTTCAAAGAACCCTCAATAAACTAGTCTGTAGGAAGTGTGGAGCAATTAACCCCCCGGGAGCTGAGAAGTGTAGAAGGTGTAAGAGCCGTAACTTGAGGCCTAAGAAGGCTGAGCTTAAGGGGAAGAAGGCTTAACGCCTTTTAGCTCTAAATACAATTATTGGCACTAAGAATAGAGCTGCAACTACTGCAATTAAGGCAGCAACCTTCAGTGGCTCAAGCAACTGTTGCTGCGGAGTAGTGGTTGTCTGATTAAATACTTCGCCTAAATCTCTATGCACTACGTCGTTCAATAAATTGATCTTATCGGTTTCATTGATTACCCCTAAGAGTTCTTCACCAATGTATACTGAGACTCCTTCCCCGGGGTCTCTTTGAGCTAGATCTATCCAGAAAGACTCTTTACTCACCAATCCTTGGACAACTGCCGTTACATAGCCATCTCTATTAACTACTACTGTGACGGGCACGTAGTATTCGAGGCCGGTTACACTAACTATTTCATAGTAGCTCTTGCTCTTAACGCTAGCATCTATGAAGACGCAGTTCATTCCAGCATTATTGAAGAACTCCTTCTGATAGTTGCAATAGGGGCAAGTCGGCAAGCCGTACATTATGAAGACAGCGTTAATTCCACTAACCACTGCGTGGATTGCAAGCAGTAGGGCTAGTAGCGGGATTACAGCCTGCCTCAACTAAGGCACCGGGAATTAACTCTATTGACACACTAATATCTACTTTACGTCCACAGCAGCCCTAGTGAGAGCTTAATTGAGTTAGATGCTTGAAGCAAAAGCCTTCATGAATAGAGTCTTGCAGGAGGGCTTCTTAGAGTAATTAACTATTTGACAGCGGTGAGCGTGTGTTGAAGAGTTCTTCGCGATAAGCTTTATATTAAGCTTTATATAACGACGTCTCTATATAATGATACATGGGCTTTAATACCTCAGGCGAGCCTAATGTCCGTGGATCTTGTTAAGAGACTTAAGGAAGCAGTTGTAGTAGGGGATAGAGATGAAGCAGTTAAAATTGCTAGGGAAGTAGTTGATAAGGGCCTAGATCCTCTTGAAGCACTTGAAAAAGGGTTAGTGGCAGGCGTGCTAGAAGTTGGTGAGAAATGGGTTAGGGAAGAAGTATTTCTAACTGACGTAGTTATGGCAGCTGAGGCAATGAAGGCAGCCTCAGAAGTTCTAAGGCCTGAAATAGTTAAAAGAGGAGAGGTAGTCAAGAGGCTTGGGAAAGTAATTATAGGAACGGTTGCAGGAGATATACACGACATAGGTAAAAGCCTTGTTGCATTAATGCTTGAAGCTTCAGGATTTGAAGTAATAGACTTAGGTGTGGACGTACCAACAGAGACTTTCGTAGAGAAAGTGAGGGAGCTAAAGCCAGACATCCTTGGGTTAAGCGCTCTACTAACTACTACAATGCTGGAGCAGAAGAAAGTTATTGAAGCACTCAAGAGGGAGGGCCTTAGGGATAAAGTGAAAGTAATAGTTGGCGGTGCTCCAGTGACTGAAGAATGGGCTAAGAGCATTGGAGCAGATGGATACGCTGAAGACGCTATAAGAGCAGTAAGGCTCGTGAAGAAGCTCCTTGGATTAAAGGAATAGCGGAGGTGGCAGGAGTTGCCTAAGCTAGAGGTTCTGGATAGAGAGGATATCTTGAGAATACATTGGGGATCTATTAGAGTCCTGGAGAAGGTTGGAGTAAAGATAGAGCACAGTGAAGCTTTGAAAATGCTCTCTAATGCAGGAGCTGAAGTAGACTTCAATCAGAAGATAGCTAGAATCCCCGAACACTTAGTCAAAGAGGCTTTAAGTAAGGCGCCGAGCACTGTAACGCTTTACGGAAGAAGTGGTGTAGCACTAAGGCTGGAGGGATCCAATGTATACTTCAGTGCTGGTTCAGCAGCTCCTTACTATCT
>CALKYD010000132.1 GCA_938003605.1 uncultured Sulfolobales archaeon
CAATAGCGAGGACTACTATAGCTGAAAATACCTTAGCCACTCCACCGCCTCCTCCAGCAATAACTTCCCCCAACTTCCTTTAATTAAAAACCCTATGGCTTTAACAAAAGCCTATGTGGAGAGCCGGAGGTGGGGGGAGGAGTGAAAACTTCCAGCTAAGAATAATTGCACTAGCCGTAGCTGCTGGTGGCTAGACTTCCAGCTTACTCTACCCTAATTGTTGTTCTGCACGTGGGGTACTCCTTGAATTCCCCGCGGCTCATGACACGTATTTCAATAATGGGTAATCCCGTGGGAGACCACACCCTATAGCAGTTCATAGGACGTCTGCCTTTATGTGCTTGCGCTCACTATTCATTAAGGTCTTTGAGGGGTATCTGGAATCCGACGTCCGAAGGCTTGGTTCTAAGCAGGGCCAAAGGGGAAATGGGGGAGTTGATTTTAAAAGAGAGATCTCTGACTATAACCTTCGGTCTTAAGAAGGAGTCTGAGGAAGTTGAAGGTAAAATCTCTTGGGATTGAGCGAAAGAAGTTTGGACGGCTTCAACTCAGAAATAGGATGGATAAGAATAGATCTGGCGAAGATCTTCCACGTTCATAGAGTCTACGAGCTTAAGAGGAAAAGGCTGCAAAGCAAGGCTTCAAAGAAGCCATCCTTAAGGAAGATCTTGGAGAAGTATTCTAGGAGGGAGAGGAATAGGGCGAAAGACTTCTTGCACAAGCTAACAACGTTTTCGGCGAAGACATTCAAAGGATACATTCATGGCTTCGAAGACCTCGATAAAAAGGATGTTCACTAATTTGAAAAATGTAGTGTAAGTGTTGCAAAGAGCTGTTGGAAATCCATAATCGGGTTAATGAGTTATAGATCTGAAGTTCGAACCCCCCGACCTGCATAACCAAGAGATTCCCCAGGCGTGGGGTGATGAATGCCCCGAAAGAAGCTTTCTATGAATGTAGTTGCAGGTTGAGAATAAATAGACAGTTGAGCGCATCGATGAATCACTACCTTTAGATGGAGGGGCTTCCTCCATCTCCGAAGCCCTTTGATGAGGAGATGGAGCGGTTCGCCCTGACGGAGGAGAAGGCTGATGATTGCTCAGGCGAACTCGAGAGGAGCTTAAGGCTAATGAATTCCGAGAGTTACGTATGTCTATCGAAGACTACGTAGCTTAGAGCCCTCAACTACATTGCTTCCAGCCTCGTGATATGCCAATGCATCGCCTCTACCGGATACTCTGCTAAGCCCACGGCTTATCAACTGATAGTCTTCTGCGCGCTATTACGACTCCGTCGATGCTGGAAATACTCTCTAAGGCCTCCATTAAGACTTTATCGCTAGGCTTCCACTCTCCAACCATGCGCATTTCATATCCAATGACTCCCCCTCCATGCAGCTCGTCGATGAACTCATAGCTGTTGTCTCTAACTACTCCCGCATGAACGCTGAAGTTGATGAAGCTATTCCCGAGCCCTGCTTCAACCTTGAGCTTAAGCTCCTCAACGCTGCCTACAAAGAGCTTTAACGGTGTGTCAAAGACCGGTCCCCGTGGTGGAGGTAGTCTGAGTCATATATGTGTACGTGTAGATCTATTCCACTAGGTATAGTGAGTCTTCTAGAGGCATCGATTACTTCATCGGCTTCTCGAATGTACTTAGAATGATCCTTAGCTACTGCCTCTACGACTCCATAGCTGGCGACAGTGCTTCCCTCAATGAACTCCCCATCTATGTATAGGAGGGCCTCCTTGGCGCTGAGCTCTTTTAAATACTGAAGGGAGGCTTCTGTAGAGAAGAGTTTATAAGCATCCTTTAAATTAGGCTAACCTAACTCTAGAGGTGGAATTTGTTGAGTAGCTTATTCGATAGAGAGACTGAGAGTGCTTTAAGAAATATCTTTAGTTCATTTAAGAGAAAAGTAGTTGATTACTTAATTACAGCTCCTCCAAACATTAAGTGTGAGACTTGCAGTGATGCTGTAAGGCTTGCTAGAGAACTAGAGAGCATTTCAAGTGGGATGCTTGAAATAAGGGTAGTTGATAAAAACAGTGATGTAGCTAAAGCACTAAAGCCAGCCTATGCACCAGCCTGGATTTATGGGACTAGGAGGGGGAACGTAAGGTACTATGGCCTACCTACATCACAGGAATTCCCTCCATTCATATACATGCATCAGTACATAGCTAACAACGTAATTAATCTACCGGAGAAAGTAGTTGAATTGATAGAGCCAATAGATACTCCACTACACGTAAAGATCTTTGTTACGCCGGACTGCCCATACTGCCCCTACGCAGTTGATTCACTCAATCAAATGGGGTTAGTGAACGACAACATACTTGTTGAGACCATAGAGGCAATGGAATTTCCGTGGGAAGCCGATAGGTATAGAGTGCTCACTGTGCCAGCAGTAATAGTAAGCGATGTTGAGAGGCTCGACGGATTCGCTTACCCAGAGATCTATGCAAAGCTATTGAAGAGAGCAGAAGCAAAGCTTAAGGGCGAGAGAGCTTTTGAAGAGGAGTTAGAGTATGAGGCAGAGGAATCATCAGACGTAAAGAAAAGTAGGGGGATTAAACCCCACTACCATGAGTATGAGGATTGAGCCTAACACTCAAGGTGCATTGACTTGAGCAAGAGGTGTGAGGAATACCTAGAGGCAATATATCTACTTGAAAAGAAGATGGGGAGAGCTAGGATCAAGGATATAGCTGAAAGTCTTTCAGTAAAGCCGAGCAGTGTAATAGAGTATCTGAGGAGGATGTGTAGCAATGGCTTAATAGACTATAAGCCAGGCAGTGAAGTCAAACTCACTGAAAAAGGGTTTAGTAAAGCTGAGAAAATTTATGAGAAGCACGAGTTAATTAAATCATTCCTAATATCCCTCGGAGTAAGTGAGAAGACGGCTGAAAAAGACTCATGCATAATGGAGCACTACTTAAGTGAGGAGACTATTGAAAAAATAGCTAAGTACATTAAGAGGACTCGCCTAGCTACTTCAGCTCCGGAAGTCAGTAATCACAGCGGCCGCTCATCGTAGGGCGCTTCATCACTGCGACGCTCAACGCGTCGCTATAGTATTTATTACCTAAAGCTAAAAGCTTAGCTAAGCCAAGGCCTCATTGAGCACTGCCCCCACAGCAGATTGAAGCCCGCGTTGATGCTGTAATAGCAGAAGTCTACGTAATTACGTATATTGTACACACTGTTGCCACGCCTTACTGAAGCCCTTTGATAATGCTCTAAATGCTATGGAGGCAGCACTCTCGGCTGTTGTGTTACTCTATTGAACACCTTTATATACTTTTCAACCCCTTCAATAATGGGCGCTGCTTTAAACGCTATAATTAATTGGCTGCTTAAGTGGTGTGAGTTAAGGCAGCTCCACCACTAATGGGACTATGATTGGTATTAGAAGAGTGAGTATTAAGCCGTGCACTAGCGCTATCAATGCTGCTCTCCCACCACCATACCTAGCTATCACTGGTAGAGTTGTGTCCATAGTTGTTGCCCCGCCAACGCTTATTGCTTCTATTGAAAACTTCTTAGCCAGCAGCGGGTAAACAATGAATGTCACTGCCTCCCTAAGTATGTTTGAAGTAAAGCCCAGCATCCCCCAGTAGCTATTAGCGATGCTTAAGAAAGGACCTGTGAAAGTATACCACCCCATGCCTAGTGCTACAGCTAGATAGGGCTTCAAGGATCCTTCAATTAATCCTCCAACAACTGCCCCGCCTAAAGCAGACCCAATGACCGTTGATGCAATAAGCCGTAGAGAAACCCTTAGGGAGGATGCAACGACTCTAATGGATTTTACTTCAAGCACTGC
Organism: uncultured Sulfolobales archaeon; assembly: GCA_938003605.1. Next base: position 3,830 of record CALKYD010000132.1, read on the forward strand.
TATTGCTCCAATAGTGAATATCAGTGAGTAAAGCAGTGCATTTAGAGTAATGCTGACTTCACCTATGGATTCATTAAAGAAGCCTGCGAATACTCCAATAGTGAATAATGCAGCTAATACAACTACGTGCTTCAAAGCCTCCCACCAAGCCTTAAAGCAGCTATGGCTATAAGCAAGCTTAACGCCATCGGCACTGCCACTAGGAGAGCTACATCAATCACTGCTCTATGGATGAATAGAGCTCCAAGAACTCCTAAAGCCTCCCTAATCCCTGAGCCAGTGCTTAACCCAACTAGCGTTACAAGCACGTATATATTGATTGAGAGAAAGCGGCTCAGCAAATTCTTCAAGCGATCAATATCTCTACGGACTCTCCTCACTAATAAGCCAGTTAACACCCCTAAAGCCAGCGCTAAATAAACGCCAAGCATTCTAAACACCACTGCAATACACGTAGAGCCTCATTAAAAACCTAGTGATAGCGGCAATAACTGGAGATCCGAAGGCCTTAGTGGACAGCGTGGAATGAGCTAGTGGAGCTTCTGTGAACTCAAGAGGTCCAAGGCCTGTGAATCCTAAGGGCTGCGCAGAACTATCAGTAGTCTAAGCATTCCAGAACCCATTTGTTGAAGTGACTTCACTAACTAAATATATAGTTAGCTATTGCTTACGTAGCTACTCAGGGACTGAGTTTGAGTAATCAAAGCAGTAGCTCTATAGAGGCCTTGCTTAACGCTGCTCAAGAGTTCGTTAGGGAGCTATCTAAGCCATTTGTTGGAAGGGAGGAGGAGGCCAGAATTATAGCTGCAGCAATAGTCAGCGGCGAGCATGCAGTACTAATTGGTGAGCCAGGCACTGCTAAGTCAGCTCTAGCTAGGAGAGCTGCTGATTTAATTAACGCGAAGTTCTTCAAGTACTTATTAACTAAGTTCACTGAGCCAGACGAGCTCTTCGGCCCCCTCGACATAGTTGCACTAAGAGAGGGGAAGTACGTTAGGGTAACTAAGAATAAGCTGCCTGAAGCAGAAATAGCATTCATTGATGAAATATTCAACGCTAGTTCAGCTATACTGAACACTCTCCTATCAATAATGAATGAAAGAGTGATCTACGATGGGTACAACGAAATAAGGGTTCCCCTATGGACTCTCATA
>CALKYD010000133.1 GCA_938003605.1 uncultured Sulfolobales archaeon
GCACCCCCGCTCTATACTTAGTGGAATGGCTAGAGGTCTTTTAAATTATTCAGTCTTCCCAAGTTAATCACTTATTGCTTGAAGTGATGTAGTTAAATACATTTAAGTACTCAACGGCATTAGTTTTGTGAATACGAGCAATATAGTAAATGCTGATAATGGAACAGTTATGTTATCATCTATGAATCTGTACTCGAAGTGCTCAACTATGCTTGCTACTGCTCCAGCTAGCGCCCCCGGAATACTCATTACTGCTGCTCCAAGGGGAATTGATAGAGCAGCCATAGCTAGGTTTCCCAGCCAGGATTTAGTGCGCTTTCTATACACAAGGTTTCTCACAACTCCCGTCACTCCATCTCCAAAAGCCATGAACAATATTGGTAGGACGCCGTACCAGTAGTTGCTGAATACAATCCACGACAGGAATATCATTAGACCCCACGATAAGCAGAAGTGTACTTCATAAGAATTGTCCTCAACTTGAAACCAATACAGCAGCCTCCCCACTCTATGGGGTATGTAAGTGAGTAGTGCTAAGAGCAATGCCATAGTGAATGGGAGGATGGGTGTTTTAAAAGTAAACGGCACTAGTAAAGCCACTACCCCTCCTGCGAGAACATGTATAAGCTTCCTGTTGTAGTAAACCATGTTTTTATGGGGGATCCCCCTCTTTACGCCGAAGCTGTAGAAAGCCTTCGATATAGGATAAACAACAGCTATGACCCACGCAAAGTACACTGCTGTATAGACGAGCTCTAAAACACTCACCTCTAATGATGGGCTTGCCGGCAAGCTTCATCGGCTCACAGAGTTCTTGAGAAATTCTTTCTTACCCGTAGGTAAAAAAGCTATCCTTAAAGCATGAATAGCTCTCCTAGCGCTTTATGGCGACGCGAGTCTTCTGCCAATAGCTTTCTCTACTCTGTTAAGCAATTCCCTATACCACAATGGTAATTCTATATCGCTAATGCATCTATCAGGAGTATACGGCTTTATATCTAGCACTGGAGTTCCATTAAATAAGTCTAGGCCTCTTACATGCAATACCCTCTCCTCTCTCTTAACCAACTTAACTATGGATAGAGCTATTGGATTAGGCCTCGCAGGTGAATTGCTTGCAAATACACCTACTTCAGGCAGATCATCAATGGTCACTCCAAACCTCGCCCACTTCCTATGTTTAACCAGGAGCACGGCTCTATCCTCACTGCGGACTTTATGTAGATATGCTATCACTATTAAGTGGCTGAAGCCATCTATTTCCTTAAGTCCATCCGAATACTCTGGATAAACCTCTATTGATCCATCAACTCCATCGATAGAGTTCTTGACTTCTTCATCGCTTAGCTCGACTCTCACTATCCCTATAGCTCTCAACTCAATTGAAAGCACTTGCTTAAACACTATCCCACCACATGCTTCTGCATAGATTGATCAGCTGATCGAGTGCTTGCAGCTTTAAAGGATATCTTATCGCCGGGCTTAACTTTCAAGAACTGCGATGCATCACCCATGTTTACAGCTACTTCAAGAAAACCCCACGAATTTATGTAACATGCTAACTCCCCTTGCGGAACTCTGCTAAAGCTTGTCTCATAAATGCATTGATGCTCGCCACTATCTACAGCCACGCTGAGCCTAGAGCCGATCTTAGCATTAATTAAATTAATGTAATTAGCCTCCACGTTAGTCATTACGTTGCCGTACAAATCAATGTATAGCGCTCTGCCCACGATCACCTTCTCCTCTAAATAGCATGCGGGCTTCTCAATACTTATTTTAACTATGGAGCCCACGTCTATTTCTACGCCAATATCTTCTAGTGATACTCCCTTGCTCACCCATGCGGCTATGGGTGCAAATACGTCTCTCCCGTGAAACGTGCTCGATACCTTAGCTAACCTATATCGTGAGCTAGATATGTCGAAGGCTCTTTTAACGCCATCTCTCTCCATAAGTAGGCTTAGGCAACCGTTATCAGGCCCTATTAACACGTAGTTATTTGTCTCGATTAACAGCGCTCTCCTCTCACTGCCAACACCAGGATCTACTACTACCACAAATATAGTGCCTTGCGGAAAGTACTCTGCTGAAACTAATAGATTTATAGCTGCTTCTAAAATACTGTGCCTCGTCACGCCGTGCGTTAGATCAACTATTTCCGCATCCGGATTAATGGACTTTACAACGCCCTTCATGACTCCTACATAGGGATCCTTATAGCCGAAGTCAGTCATTAATGCTATTAACCTCTTAATGCTAATCACCAGTAGAATCAATTGCCTGCAGAGCTTAATTAATAGACTATGGGTCGACTTAGCAGAAGTAATGACGTAGTGTATGGAGAGCAATGCCTAAGGAACGGCTTCTCAACTTAGTTGGCTGAAGTGAGGAGATGAAGGCCTTAGCGACTACGTTACAGAGTTTTTAAGTTTAAGAGTTCACTACGGGTTGTTTTCAACGATTTTCTTTGAGTAATTACCTCTTTCCCTTAAAGCACGCCGTTAAGCCTGCTAGGAGGGGTATGTGAAGAGCTATAGATACGGCCAGCGAGAAGGCCCTAGCTCCAAAGCTGATGGGTGTAGAGAGTACGCGCCCCCCTCCACAACTAATAGTAGCCATCATTATGCCCACTGATAATCTTTCGCTTAAAACCCTACTGCTGAAAGCCGTGCAAACGATGCTGCTATAGGATCTTCACGGAAGAACCTGTCGAGAAAGTGAATGTGAGCGACAAAAATGTGAGTACAGAAATTAAATGTTTTAGACGCTCAACAGGGCACGCTGTAATACCTACAGCTAAAGCAGTTGCGAAGGCCTGTAGAGCTATTGCTTCAGGTTGTTCAGTACTCATTAATTTTTCTGAAACGCCATTTAAGCTTAGCCAGCTTAGCTTATAGAGCCTTTCACGGCACTAGAGCCTCCGGACTTATTTTAGATGATAGGAACGTCTTCAACTCTTCATATTCAACACCGCTGAAGTTCATGCCTATAACCTTATTGTCGTATAGGACGTATAGCTCCGGCTTCTTCCTAGCGACCACTTTATACTTCCTTACTGCAGTATACGGCACTCTTTCAACAATGCGTGAGGAAAAGGACTCTACATACCCCGACTTCAGCTTGCTCCTAATAGACCTTGCTTTAAGCCAGTGAAACACTACTACAGCTATTAGTAGTGAGAGGGATAGTAGTGGCGAAATGAATATTAGTGCAAAGCAAATTATTGTAAGAGCCATGAAGAGCTTAGATGAAGAGATCTTAAATACCAGGATCTCAGTTGAAGTAAGCAAGTATGAGTAAAAGAAGCCATAGTTACCCAAGTATGGTTTAGTGGGCACAGGTCCTGCACCTCATTATGTTAGAGTTTTACTAGGTATTAACTCAATTTAGAGCTTCGGATGGTTTAGGAAACAACGACGCTGCTTCACTCCCCAACTTAGCTATTAGCACTAAGTAATGCAAGCTAGCTTTTTGGGGACTAAGTGTGAGCTAAGCAATTCCGAATTAAATGAAAGATAGAGATATTACCTCTCGCACAGTTGAACTATGGGGTGACTTAACTTGACTTTTTCAATAGTGGCTGTTGATAGGGATAAAAAAGATCTTGGGGTAGCAGTCGCGTCGAAGTTTGTAGCAGTGGGTTCAGCAGTTCCCTGGGTGAAGTTGGGTGTTGGAGCTGTAGCAACGCAGGCGTGGGCTAACTTAAGGCTTGGACCACTAGTACTTTACTTACTTGAAAACCACTACTCTCCGAGAAGAGCTGTTGAAACGCTTCTATCAATAGATGATAGAAGGGAGCACAGGCAGATTGGAGTAGTTAACGCTGGAGGCGAAGCCTACGCCTATACTGGCGGTAAGTGCATAGAGTATGCTGGACACATAGTGGGCGATGGATACTCAGTTCAGGGGAACATACTGGCTGGAGAAGGAGTGCTGGAATCCATGGCTAAAGCCTACGAAACTACTAAAGGTGAACTAGTGGACAAGCTCCTAGCCGCGCTTAAAGCAGGCGATGAAGCAGGCGGAGACAGGCGTGGGAAGCAGAGTGCAGCAATAATAGTTCTCAGACCCTGTGGAGGCTACGGGGGATGTCTAGAGGGAGTTGATAGGTACGTTGACTTAAGAGTCGACGACCACCCAGACCCAGTGAATGAACTTATTAGATTATTTAAACTATGGGAGTTGACAATACTTGAAAGAGAGGATCCAAACGACGTAGTTGATTTACGGGAAGTAACGCTGGAAGTTCAAGAAGCCTTAGCAGCCCTAGGCTATTATAAGGGGAGTGTAAGCGGAGAACTCAATAGTGAGACAACTGAAGCTTTAACTGAGTGGATGGCTATAAACAACTTTGAGAACAAGATGAGAAGCGATGGAAAGCTGTGGGGAAGCATCTACAGGTATTTACTTGAGCAAGCTAGGAGCACTAAGAGGCGCTAGCTATAGAGGATGCATGAAACTAAATGCTTTTTCTCAACTTCAACTAGGCTCACCTCCCTCTTACTGCAGTCGCTTAAGGCATATGGGCATCGTGTATGGAATCTGCAGCCTGGCGGAGGGTTCAGCGGGCTTGGAGGCTCTCCAAATACTTTAACTTT
>CALKYD010000134.1 GCA_938003605.1 uncultured Sulfolobales archaeon
CCTTGAATAACTGCCTCTGACATACTTGATGAGCCTTTAGCAGCCCTCACATCCTCGGGCTCCGGTATCAAGTAATTCCTCTTCCTGTGCTCCCAATACACTAAGTTTTGAATCCACTTAGATATGGTCTTCCTTGAGACATCCTCGAGTGACATCCTCGATATGCGCGCCATTAAAACCATGAGCTTCCAGACTAGCTCTTGATCAAAGGTGATTAGCTTTAGAGTCAAGTAGGAGTCCCTGTAGTTGTAAGCTACGAGCTCTCCATAGCTTAAGTCACTTACGTTTACAACAATGGGTATTTTAGCTATGCCAAGTAGAGCTGAAGCTATTGAGTCAAGAGTATACTCCTGGTACTTCCCCCCGAAAGCGTAGTTTTGAATGGCCTTATTCTTGAAGAACCTGTATAGATCTATGTGTATTCCTGTCTTTAATCTAAACCTGTCTTCAGCTTCAGCGATCACTATGTAATCCCTATCTATGCCAAGCCTCAGGGCTCTGTGATATAAGTAGTTGAAGTCAAAGTTGTCTCCATTGAATGTCACCACTATTGGGTATCTGGAGATAGCTCTAAAGGCTTCGAGAATCATTGATGTCTCGTCGTCGAAGAACTCCACTATAGCTCCACGAGGGTATTCTCGAGTAATTCCACCCCAGGAGTGCTCTCTAGCTAATACAAGCACTCTTCCCAACCCATCGCTTCCAACAAGTGCTATGCTTATAACTGGGTATTCCGCTGTTTGGGAGTGAGGTACTCTACCCCTAAATGGAGTATATACTTCCACGTCTACAGCGATCTTCTTTGCGTTAGGAGGCTTCTCCTCAAAGAGCGGAAGCCATTCAAGCGCTAGCTTAACGTATTCATCGCGTCCTCCAGAGAAGACCTTCTTCACTAGCTCTAAGAGCCTTGCATCTATTTGCGGAATGTGTAAGCGCAGCCCGCTTTCATTAATCAAATACTTCATTGTCGGTATGAGCTGCCTATCGTAAATGTAGTTATCGTGGTACTTTATTCTAGCCTCCCAAGCCTTCTTAACTCTGCTCCTCAAGCTCCTTACAGCCAGAGGATCCTTAGTCACTACTTTAGTTAAAACTACACTACTGCCGGTCAATGGGTCGTACTTCATTACTTCCTCTATGTGGTGGAAGCCCTCATGCCTAACTATGGATGAGTTCTTGCCAACTTCATCTACTGGCGTGTTGGTTAGGAAGTAGGGCTTATGATCTGTTGGATCGGGCATTATGAATAGTTGGCTGCCGTCCTCACTTAGCACTTCAAGCACTGCTCTCCCGATCTCTCCATCGTAGCGCACTCCCAGAATGTACGCTGGCCTGCCATCGCTTTTGAATTCAAAGGCTTTGCGTGGATAAATGCTGTCTACGTCACCTATTCTACTATCAATGTTCATTCTAGAGCCTTCCCTCATTAATTAGGATTATTGCTTGAGCTAAATCCCCTCCAGACACCTCTAGAGCTCTTACAGCCACCTCCCTGGGAGCACCTGTTTGCCTAACTACAAACTCTACGTCCTCCTCACTAAATGAAGCCTTTCTCTGCCCAGCTTCACTTAACTTCCTTACCGTAATTCCTCCAGCCACTACTTGGTAGATCTTCTGCTTGCCTGAATCAATCAATAAGACCTGTGGAGCCTCTATAACTATTTCAGAGTCCTTAGTCCTAATCAATACTTCACTTACACCACTTACTTCGCTTACTTCAATGCCCATTTTCTTAAGCATTCTCTTAAGCTCACTTAACGACACTCCTGGAAGCAATTCTTAAACACCAGAGGAATCTCTTAAATGCCCATATATAAGTGCTAAACATTTAGAGGAGCTGTAAATAGTTAATTAAGGCCTCTAATAATTCCACACAGAATCCTAAGGAGTGCTAGGAGGATCGCTGAATTGAGCATTGAGGTAAGAGTACTCGGCGGTGGAGGAGAAGTTGGGCGGACTGGAGTATTTCTAAGAGACTCGTCTAAGAGCAAGGGGCTGTTGTTAGATTACGGAGTAGGCTTTGACGACTATGGAAGGCCTCTTCCCCCAGAGCACGTTAAGCCAAGCGATTTAGCCGGCATAGTGATCTCACATGCACATCTAGATCACGTTGGTGCAGCCCCCATATTCTACGTTTCGGCAAAACCTCGAGTAGTTATGACTAAGCCAACTCTTGAAGTGGGCTCAATATTGATCAAGGACATGCTCAAAATATCGAGCTACTACCTTGACTACACAGAGGAGGAGCTGAATGAAATGATCAATAGTTCGATGATCCTGGATTACGGAGGTGAAGCAGACTTAGATGACTACAGCATAGTTGTATCGAATGCAGGCCACATAATAGGCAGCATGCTTACATACATAAGTACGCCGAGCGGGGAGAGAGTACTATTCACTGGAGACCTAAATACTGTAAATACATACACTGTTACTGCAGCTGAGCCATGGCCAGGGGAAGTAGATGTCATAGTAATTGAGTCAACTTATGGAGGAGTAGAGCACCCCGATAGACAGAGAGTTGAGAAGAGCCTCGTTGAAGCTGTTGAAGAAACAATTGACCGAGGTGGAGTAGTGCTCATACCAGCGTTCAGTGTCGGCAGAAGCCAAGAGGTCTTAACTATGATTGCTTCAGAAATGCCTTACGTAGACATATACTTGGACGGAATGTCCAGAGAGATCTCTAGGGTATACTTAAGGAACAGTAAGTACTTGAGGAACCCAGACCTCTTTAGAAAAGCCCTTGAAGTAGCCCATGTAGTGAGGGACTGGAACGATAGAAGGAGGGCTTATAGGAAGCCGGGCGTAATAATTTCCTCAGCTGGAATGCTTAAGGGAGGTCCAGCGCTATACTACTTGAAGAAGCTAGCTGATGAGTCAAAGAACGCAGTCATACTGGTAAGCTATCAAAGCAAGGACAGCCCAGGCCACGAAATTCTTGAAACGGGAGGCATAGCTGACTTAGGGATAAGTGTGAAGGCAAAACTCATGTGGTTTGACTTATCCAGTCACGCTGGCAGAAAGGGTTTATTAAACATGGTTCTTCACTACAAGGGAGGCCTGAGAGCAGTAGTGCTAGTTCATGGAGACAATGAGTCTAGGGATAAGCTAGCTAAGTCTATAAGTGAAGAGCTGCCTGATGTAAAAGTTCATGCCCCCATGAATGGAGAGCACGTATTGCTATAATAGCTAAGCAGTGATGGTCCCATTAAATCTTACGAATAGGTTAATGCCTCAACGTAGCGTCAACTAACTGCCTAGGGAATCTCATTTATTGGAGTATTTGGATAAGCCTTCCTCAGCTCATTAATTAGTGATTCTAATTCATTTAAAGCAACTTTCAACGTATACAAGTACTTTTTAGTCCTAGCCTTTACTTTAGCGTACTCCTCCCCCTTCTTCACTCTAATCTCGATAGCCCTTGAAGCTACATTCATGAAGTCCTCCTTACTCCTAACTTCAACAGGCACTATGAACACCCTTCACTAAGTCAGAGAAGTGGAGTATTAAAAACATTTGTGAGCAGCGCTTAACAGGCGCTCACAGACGCTCGGGGCAACGGAACGCCCGCCCGGACGCGCTACGGAGACAAGGAGCTACGCACCGAGATCCAAAAGATGGAGCGCGTGAAGTGC
>CALKYD010000135.1 GCA_938003605.1 uncultured Sulfolobales archaeon
CTAGAAGTATTGATGAGTATAGCTGTTTTCTTCATTAACTTCAACTTGCTTTCATTAATTAAGTGCCGTGTCTCAGGAGTTAATGGGACGTGTATGGAAACTATGTCTGAAACCCTCAGCAGTTCCTCGAGGCTTAAGTACTCTGCTTCATAAGCTTCCTCAACTTCCCTGGGAAGCCTATTCCTCTTGTAATACACTATCCTCATGTTAAAGCCGTGCTTAGCTATTTTAGCCAAGGCCTCCCCTATTTTGCCAAAGCCTATTATTCCAAGGGTCTTTCCATAAAGCTCTACTCCTACGCAATTAGCTTTAGCCCAATGGCCCAGCCTAGCCATTCTATCTCCATAGCTTATCCTTCTCGCAACACTTAATATGAGGCCCATGGTTAGTTCAGCTACGCTAATTGTTGATGCTTCAGGAACATTCAATACTTCAATACCTTTCTCTCCAGCAGCTTCAACATCTATATTATCTACTCCAACGCCAGCTCTTCCAATTACTTTAAGCACGTCCGCTCTAAGTATTACTTCTCTAGTGACTCTGGGCTTGCTTCTAACGATGAGCGCGTCAAAGCCTTTTATTAAATCCATTAATTCACTCACGCTTGGATACTCCCTATAGACTACTTCAAAACCCTCTCTACGAAGTATCTCAAGGCCTTTTTCATGTATTGGAGCGGCTACAAGTACCTTAATGAACAACTTAAACACCATTAATCAACATGTCCCTAAGCACTTTATCGCTTTCCGTGCTTTAAAACGTTCTCTGAATAAACTTCATTCATGCCCTACTTTAATCCAATAACCTTTATTTTCTCGGGATTAGTTAGCCCAGCTATGCTCATAGCTATTTCAGCGTCTCCAGTTATCTTAGATAGCTCCTTGAATAACTGTTGCTGAACTAAGTACAGCGTATCCCTGCTAATCATGGACATAGAGTCCACTAAGTCCAATTGATGGGGAACCCCATTCATTCCAGTTACTGAGGAGAGGTATGACAGTAGCTTGCCGTAGTTGAATCCACTGCTAACCCAGTACTCTATTTTCGTTGAAACCATGAAGTACGTCGGCACCCGGGCCTTATATATGCTTAAGCCTATGCTACTACAATTGCTACACGACTCTATGACGCTTAGAATCCATGAAAGCCTCTCGCTGTAAGCCCTGAGATCGTTTGAACTCAAGTACTCCCCGGCTACATCCATGAATTTCCACAAGTAGAAAGCTATGTCGCCGTAAGAACCCAAGTCTACGAACTCCCCGGGCTTAAGAATGTATGAAGCTAGAGCCTTATCATTCACTCTAATCTGTGGATCGATTAATCTGACTGCGACGTCGCGCCCATACGATCTTTTCACTACGCCAGCTATAGCTGTATCAGTTTCACAAGCTAGTTCGAGAACTTCTTGCGTTAAGTCAACTAGCTTGCCGTAGAGCTTCATAATGCTGCTTTTAGCGCCTTTCTCAAAGCCTGGAGGAGTCCTTGGGAAAAGCTCTCCATCAATTAGCACCAAGTCCACTTGAGTTTTCCCAGCCTTCTTTAACTCAAGGACTTTCTTAACAAACCTCCTCTCATAGATCTTTGAGTATATGGGCGCCACGTATTCAGCTGCATCACTAAACCTAATGAATCCCTCACTACTGCTCGGCTGAAGTCCTTCAATGCACTTGCATCCTTGGATAACGTGCGATCTTATAATTAGTAGCAGCCGCCCTCCAACAAGCTCAAGTGGAGGAGACGTAAAGCCAGTGTCTACAGCTAAAACACATGGAGGTCTGTCACTGTAGCTGCTCACTTCACCCAGCAATCCAAAGGAGTAAAGAGTGGCCCTAATGCGCTCCCTTTCAACAATAACTCTAGATACGTTTAGCGAAGAAGCTACTCTAGCAGCTTCTTTTTCGACTCCTCTTAGAATTATTAATGGAACTGGTTCTTCTTCAAGCTCTACACTACTCGGCTCAAAAACCATTAAGCCACCTCCTTCACTTTGATTAATACGGGCACTCTAAGTGGATTCATTAATCCAGCAACGTAGAACTCTCTTCTACCCAGCGCTGAAAGGGATGACTCACTTATGCCCGCTAAATCCATATAGCCACTCAACTCCTTATAGTCGCTTGGAGTCTGGAGCTTGCTGAAGAACCATGTATTTAGGTTGTTTCTAATGTCAGTATCTATATCGATTATTCTCTGAGTAGCCAGGATTACTCCAAGGCCCCACTTCCTTCCTTCACGGGAGACTCTTGAAACAGCTTCCCCGGCTTCACCGCAGTATCTACATGAGTAGTTGTGGGCTTCATCTATAACTATGACCGTATTTATTGAAGCCCTAGCTTCCTCAATTATTCTCCACAGCTCATTTATTACGCTGGCCAGCACGTATCTTCTGGACTCCATTGCTTCAGTGCTTAGATCAACTACTGCAAGCCTATTCTCTCTAGCTTTAGCAACAACATCAGCTGGGTGGAGATTCCTCCTACTTAAGGAATTGAAGAACGAGTCTCCAAGCCTTACGTCAGTTAATATCTTTGCCCTCATAGCTGTTGCCCCCCTTCCTCCAAGGAATTTAACTGCTCTATCCAATTGCTGCTTAAATAAATGCCTACTCCACTCAATGGGCTGCTCAGCCATAACCTTTAGGAGCTCCCCATAATCAATTGAACCAATTAACTCCTCATCAATTGAGGCAACTATCTTTCCAGATGCCTTAGTGCGCTGGTCCTTGACAAGCCTTGGGATAAGTGATTGGAGCACTCTAGCACTATCGTAGTAGTTTAGTATGTAGTAGAGTACTGCCATGAGTACGTAGCTCTCGTGGTATTGTGGATTGAGGCCTGTTTTGCTTAGAATGATGCTAGTTATGAGATCTGGATCCATCACTATTCTCGAAGCTTCAACGACTTTATCTGAATAGTACTTTACGT
>CALKYD010000136.1 GCA_938003605.1 uncultured Sulfolobales archaeon
AGAATATCAGTTATGGCTCATATAGTTAGAGTGTTGCCTGGAAAGACGTTTAGGTTAAATTTGCTGGTTTGTCCCCCATACAATGCTGACTTCGATGGAGATGAAATGAACCTACACATACCGCAGAGCCCTGAAGCAATAGCTGAAGCTAAGGTTTTAATGCTCGTTGAGAAGAACGTGCTTACCCCAAGGTATGGGGGTCCAATTATAGGCGGGCTACAGGATTACGTTAGTGGAGCCTACTTACTGACTTCAAAGAGCACTGTACTTACAAGAGAGGATGTAATAGACTTGCTTGGAGTAACTGGGTATAGGGGTCCTTTACCTGAACCAGCAATTCTTAAGCCAAAGCAGTATTGGACTGGAAAACAGTTGATAAGCCTCTTTCTACCAAAGGACTTCAATTATAGGAGGAGGGCTGTTCTAGGTAAAGCTGCTGCACTAGCGTGCATAGACGAAGACTGCCCTCACGACAGCATTGTGATAGTTAAGAAGGGTGTATTGCTAGAGGGAGTTCTCGACAAAGCCTCCATAGGGCGTGAAGAGCCTGAGAGCATGCTTCACTGGATAATAAAAGAGTACGGCGAGGATGTGGGGAGGAAATTCATGGATAACGTCTATAGAATGTTCTTAAGATACGCTGAGAAATACGGATTAACGCTATCCTACTCTCACATAGAGGTCCCAACAGAGGTCTTAGTTAATGTAAAGAAAATAATTGACTCGAAGAAGCGGGAGGCTCTAGAGCTTATAGAGAAGTATAGGAGGGGGGAGCTCGAGCCTAAGCCAGGGAGGACTGTTGAGGAAACTCTCGAAGAAGAAATAACAGACTTGTTGTCTAAAAGGCTTTTAGACGAAGTTGCGGAAGCGATCACGCCTTACTTCGACTTAAGAAACCCAGTAATAATAATGGCCCGCACCGGGGCACGTGGAAATCCCGTTAACTTAACGCAAATGGCTGCTCTACTTGGCCAACAGACTGTCAGAGGGAAGAGGATTGTAAGAGGTTATACTGGGCGTTCACTGCCCCACTTTAAGCAGGGGGATTTAGGCCCAGAGTGCAGGGGATTCATAAAGCATGGGTTTGCGGAAGGGCTTACTCCGCTAGAAGTATTCTTCCACGCTGCCGGTGGGCGCGAGGGATTAGTTGATACAGCTGTTAGAACTAGTCAGAGCGGCTATATGCAGCGTAGACTTATAAATGCTTTACAGGATCTAAGGGTTGAATATGATGGGAGCGTGAGGATGCCGACGGGCGAAATAGTGCAATTCATTTATGGAGAGGACGGCGTTGACCCGATGAAAAGCGATCATGGGAGAGCAGTCAATGTGTCGAGAGTTGTAGAGAAAGTCATTGGATGGAGGATCTAACGTGGCTGCCGAGAAGTTGAATAGTGAAACTGAGGTAGAGGAGTACTTAAGGGAGAACTTAGCTAATAGAGTTAACCAAACAATATATAAAGAGATCTTGAGTGAAGTACTGAAGACTTGGAGGAAGCACGGCCTGTACTTAGATGAGCTGAAAGCTATAGTTGATGAAGCTGTGAAGCGCTATGAAAGATCGATTATTGAACCAGGAGAACCTGTAGGAACTGTAGCTGCTCAAAGCATTGGCGAGCCATCGACTCAAATGACTCTTAGAACATTCCACTACGCTGGAGTAAAGGAGTTTAACGTTACTTTAGGCCTGCCTAGATTGATAGAGATAGTTGATGCCCGCAAGAAGCCCTCTACTCCCTACATGGAGATACACTTAGTTGAGGAGCATAGCAGCAATGAGGATAAAGCTAGGGAGGTTCAGAGAGCTATAGAGACTACAACTGTGGAAAACATCATTAAGAAACTAGATATAGATCCATTTACTGGAATAACTGTAGTGCTCGACGAGGAAATGATGAGTGATAAGGGAGTAGCGATAAACGATGTCTCAAAAGCCCTCGAAAAACTTAAGTTAGGCGAAGTCTTAGTTAACGAAGCTGAGTCAACTATAAGCATTGTGCCTAGGGGATTAATAGATTTCTCTAAGCTTGAGAAAATCCGGAGAAGCATCCTCGGCCTAAGGATAAAGGGAGTGAAGGGCGTAAAGAAAGTGATCATACAGAGGAGAACTGTTCAGCGAGAGGATGGGGAGGTAGAGGAATACGTATTGGTGGCTGAGGGAAGCAACTTAAGGGATGTAATGAGTATTGAAGGAGTTGACTATAGGAGAGTGTTTACAAACGACATTAGAGAGGTTGAGGAAGTGCTGGGCATTGAAGCAGCTCGTAACGCAATAGTAAGAGAGATAATCAACGTACTCGAGGACCAAGGATTGGACGTCGACGTAAGACACGTAATGCTAGTAGCTGACGTCATGACTTGGAGCGGCTCAGTAAAGCAGATAGGGAGGCATGGAGTAGCTGGTGAGAAGTCAAGTGTGCTCGCTAAATCAGCTTTTGAAATGACTGTGCAAAAGCTAGTTGAAGCTGCTTTAGGAGGGGAAACAGACTCCCTACCTGGAGTAGCGGAAAACGTTATAGTTGGGCAAATAATACCTGTAGGTACGGGTATGATTGAGCTATACGTTAAGCCAGGGTTGAGGGAGGAGAGGGATGAGTCAAGTCAGTGAAGTAGATGTTGTAAGAGCTCTACAGACAGCTATAAAGACAGGGAGCGTAGTGTTGGGGAGTAAGAGATCTATAGAGTTAGTAAAGCATGGGAGAGCTAAATTAGTAATAGTTGCTTCAAACGCCCCACCTGAGGTAAGGAGAGACATCGAATACTACGCTAAGCTGTCTGGAGTAGCTGTATACGTTTATCCTGGAACAAATATGGATCTTGGAGCTGCCTGTGGAAAGCCTTTTAGTATTGCTTCACTAACAATAGTTGATCCAGGGCAATCAAATATAGTTGAACTAGTCAAAGCATTAATAGAGGTGGGGAAGTAACTTGAGCAGTATAAAGCTAACGCCAGAGGAAATAAGGTATATGGCTCTTCTCCAAGAATTAACGGGAGTTAACGTAAGGGACTGCATAATAGATGGCGAATTCGATAGAATAATATTCCTAGTTAATCCAGATGAAGTCGGCGTAGCTGTAGGTGCAAAAGGCATCAACGTTCAGAGAATGAAGAAAATAGTGGGTAAAAACATTGAGATCGTCGGTTACAGCGATAAAGTTGAGGAATTAGTTAAGTACGCCTTAATGCCCGCCAGAATAAGGGATGTGAGAATAATTGAAAGACTTGGGAAAAAGACTGTTTACGTAAACGTAGAGCCTAGCGACAAAGGACTAGCAATCGGTAGGAATGGGAAGAACGTTTCTCGTCTAAAGACCATACTGAAGAGATATCATGATATAGACAGCGTAGTAATTACGTAGCGTCCTCCCGATGCAGGGTAATTAAAGTTTTTAAACTTCAGTGAAGTCAGTGGAATGAGGTAGACAGTTATGCCTGGAAAGAAGGCCCCCTACGGACTATACGCTGCTAGGAAGCTGAAGAAGAAGAGACTTAAATTCAGGTGGTCTCAAAGGGAGTTTAAGGTAAGAATGCTTCAACTAAAGAAGAAAGCAGATCCTTTGGAAGGAGCTCCCATGGCTAAAGGAATAGTCCTAGAGAAAGTGGGAGTTGAGTCGCGTCAGCCAAATAGCGCATTAAGGAAATGCGTTAGAGTACAATTAGTTAAGAATGGGAGGATAGTGACAGCCTTTGTGCCGCTTGACGGGGGAATCACATACATAGATGAACACGACGAAGTAATTATAGAGGGAATAGGGGGGCCTAAAGGGAAATCCCTTGGAGACATACCTGGAGTCAGGTATAGGGTCGTAAAAGTTAATGGAGTTTCATTAAAAGCCATATGGCTCGGCAAGAAGCAGAAGCCTATTAGGTGAGCTGCAGAAGTAAATTACTACCGGATTGCTCCCTAGCTCCTTGTCATAGCTTCCTGCTGGTCAACGAGCTCTCTCCTAACGTAGACGGGCTTTCCTGCAACTAAGGCCATTAATATTGCGTGGCTTGGGATCATCCTTCTCCTAACTATTATGCCGCCCTCGACAAATTCTGCTATTGCTGCGTAAGTGTATGTTTCAATGTCTAGAGAATCTGTGATCACTTTACTCAAGTACTTTCCCAGGGCTTCCCTCAATAGAATGTTTGTCGTGATCACGTCAAAGAAGGTCTCTCTCACATCACTTTCTATTGGAAGCATTGATTCCTCTCCCTTCAGTCTCCTTATGGCTTCTACAATATCTATAGGGACTGTGTAAAGCATGAAGTATCTTCCGTCTTCTAAAAAGCACTTAATTGAAGTTTCTACGGACTTATACGCAAACTCCTCATCGCTTTCATTATACTCTTCTAGAATTCTTATAGAGGCCTCAACATCTACTACCTTGACTAAGCCTTCACTCTGCATCATTTCACCACACAGCACTTTAATGGTGTTCAGTAAGTTAAGTT
>CALKYD010000137.1 GCA_938003605.1 uncultured Sulfolobales archaeon
CGCTGGGGGCATCTAGATGGGTAAAGTTAGGACGAAGCTGATTAAGAAGACTGCAAAGGATCTATTTGCAAAACACCCTGAAATATTTAGCGAAGACTTTCAACACAATAAGGAAGTGTTAAAGGAGATAATGGATTCGTACTCAAAGGGTGTTAGGAATAAAGTGGCTGGCTACATAGCTAGGCTAGTTAAACTATCTAAGAGAACTGTAGTTGAGCAAGTAGAGGAGTAGGCATTTCCGGCGGGCCCTAATGCACGGCCTACCTATATTGGTTTCCCCTTCACTGAATACAGGCACTACATTCATTAACTTAAATGAGGAAGTAATAGTTGTTTCAATAATGCCGTGTGAACTGCTCCCAAACGCTACATTCAATGAGTTACTAAGTGAAGTAAGTAGCTTAACTACTGACTCAACTATAGTAGCGCTAGTTCCACAAAGCCTTACGCCACCGCTGGAGGCAGTCATTGTAGCCAGCCTCTATGCGCTAAGGGAGTTGAGGTATGTAAGGAAAGTGCGTAATCCAGCATTGCTCTTCCTCAAAATACTTTACGCAAAGAAGCAGATAAGTGAAGTCATAGATCTCTTAAACTCCCACTTAAGCAACGAAGTCAGCGTAATCATAGTTGCAAGCCGGGAAGCCTACGCTGAAGCAAGTAGTCGAGTTCTCCACGCATGCTTGAAGCACGCTGTTTGCCGTCACAGGAAGCGTGAAGAACTGCCTTCGGAAGAACGCGCTGCTTTCATAAAAAACCTTCTAACTATCATTAGTAGAGCGTACTTACAGGAACTATAGCGTTACCACTCTTCCTCCTCTTCCCACCACTCCTCTTCCTCCTCTTCCTCCCACCACTCCTCTTCTTCACGTCGCAATATCATGTTTGCCCACCTAATAGTCATTCACTACATCTCTGAATCTCCCGGGTTTAAAAACAATTACCCTCTATGTACTGAGGGAAAACATTATTAGGGAGTACACTTCACTCCAGAACACTAGTTTAAGGAGGTAAGTGAAAGTGAAGTTTTGCCCTAAGTGCGGAGGAATAATGCTTCCAAGAGAGGAAGGGGAAAAGAAGTACTTGGTCTGCATGAAGTGCGGCCATAAGATAGAGTTAGAGGTAGAGGATAAGGAAAAGTACAAACTAAGCTACAAAGTCGGCAGTGAGAAAAAAGTTGTAACTGCTAAGGCATCTCAAGCAGCTCGTGGAGGAATAACTCCTGAGGAACGCGAAATGCTTCAAGAGTACTATGAAATACTTCTTGAAGAACTAGCTGAAGAGGAATCAGAGTCCAGCGTAGATTAGCTCTTTCAATAAACAGTGGAGACTCATGGGAGGCAAATTATTGAAAGAGTCTCCGGGCTCCATTAAGCTAAAGACTTATCGAGGAGTTGAGGAGTTGCCCATAATTCAGGGGCGTGTTTGCCTCCGCTATAGGTTCGTAGCTGAGTGCTAGGAGAGCTATTAGCTGTTTTAAGTACTAAAGCACTCGTTATTGGTAAACGTTTAACTGACCTCGCCCTGCCTCCTTAGGCCCTCCTCTTATATCTCTTTTAGCTAGGACTTTTCTCACTGCATTGATGAAATCGTCCATTGACACAAAGCCCCTCCCATTCCTTATAGCGAAGTAACCTGCCTCAGTGCATATAGCCTTTATTTCAGCTCCACACAGTCCTTCAGTGGCTTTAGCTAGCTCCTCTAAATCCACGTCGTATGCAAGCTTCATTCTCTTAGTGTGTATTTTGAATATCTCCGCTCTCCCATTAAGGTCTGGGGGAGGTATCTCTATTAACCTATCAAGTCTGCCTGGCCTCAGTATAGCTGGATCAAGTATGTCGACTCTATTTGTTGCTGCAATTACTTTGACTCCATCGAGGGGCTTGAAGCCATCTATTTCAGCCAGCAATTGCATTAATGTTCTCTGCACTTCTCTCTCACCGCTTGTCCCTACATCTATCCTCTTTGAAGCTATTGAGTCGACTTCATCTATGAACACTATTGCTGGAGCTTTCCTCCTAGCCAATTGGAATAGTTCTCTAACGATCCTAGCACCCTCACCAATGAATTTTTGAACGAGTTCACTTCCAACAATGCTTATGAATGCTGCTTCAGCTTCTCCAGCGACAGCCTTTGCTAATAGAGTCTTCCCACAGCCTGGGGGTCCGTAGAGCAATACTCCCTTGGGGGGCTCTATCCCGATCTCCTTAAATAACTCTGGCTTCTTCAATGGGAGCTCTATTACCTCAATTAGCTCCATTATTTGCTTACTTAAACCACCTACGTCACTGTACTTAACGCTGGGCTTCTCTATAACCTCCATGCTTTTAACCAGTGGATCCTCTGATTCAGGAAGTGCTTCAACTACTGCTGACCCTCTTTGATTTAACGCTACTCTAGCCCCAGGTCTTATAAGCGATGGATTTATTGAGTCCAGTGCTTGTACGACGAGGTTTGGACCAGTGGAGCTTCTTACAACTATCCTCCCATCCTTAAGCACGTCTATCACTGTAGCCTCTATGAGTGGTGGAGTAATTAGTTTCTCAATCTGGCTCTTATAGTACTCCACCTGTCTTTGAAGCTTCTCAACATCCATGAGCAGCTTGTTGTACTTGTATTCGAGAGACTTGTTTTCAAGAACAAGTTGCTCTAGCTTAGCCTCAAGAACTTTAACGTAGTCCTCTAAGCTCAGATCTGCTTCAATCCCCTTCTTTGATTCAATGCTCAAAGCACGTCACCCAGCATAAGTATTGGATTGAAATAGGCCTAAAATAGCTCTACCACAATATATCTGTTTAGGCGATAAGCTTGCCGTGCTACTGCGAAGTATGTGGAAGGAGAGTAGAAATTGACAGGGATTGCAGGAAGGCATTTATTGAAGGAGTTGAGCTAACTCTTTGCCCCGAGTGCTACATTAAGGTTGTAGTTAGGGGTAGGAGAGCTGCGCCTATAAAGCAGGCTGTGCCTCAAGGAGTAGTGAAGAGGGAGCCTAAGAGAAGCATTGCTAGGAGAGCTATTGAGGAAGACTATGAAGTAGTCCCAGATTACGCTAGGAGAATAAGGGAGGCTAGGGAGAAGTTTGGGTGGAGTACTAAGGCCTTGGCGGAGAAAGTCAAGGAGAGTGAGTCAGTAATTAAGAGAGTGGAGTCAGGTAAACTCACTCCATCAATAAGCCTAGCTCAAAGACTTGAGAGAGTTCTTAAGATAACTCTACTACAGCCTATAGTCAATGAAGCAAAGCCTGTGAGCTACCGTGAGGGGGAGAGCGATTACTTCACTATAGGAGACCTAATAAAGGTGAGAGACAAGAAGTAGAGAGATGTGGAGGATCATGCGTTGAGCAAAGTAGTAGCAGCCATTCCAAGGAAGTACAGCGACTTCATAGATGAAGAAGTCAGCTTAGTTAAAGCCATATACAATCACAGCGACGTAGACGTAATTATTGTAAGAGGGGGGAATCCAAAGACATACTTGTCCACCGACGTCGTTAAGAAGCTTAAGGAGGATGGAGTTAGAGAGTTAGTAGTAATGGATTTACTGAAGCCAAGGCAGTACTTCAACTTAATTAAAGAACTTAGGGCAAACGTGCTGGATAGAATGCACGTAATACTCGAGATATTCGTTCAACACGCTGGCAGTAGAGAGGCACAGATACAGATAGAGTTAGCTAAGCTTCGCTACGGACTATCGATAATTAAGGAAGCTGTAAGAAGAGCCAAGATGGGGGAGCTCCACGGATACCTAGGAGGAGGGGAATATGGCTATGAAAAGTACTATGCCATGGCTGTGAGAAGAGTTGCAAGGCTTAGGAGGGAAATAGAGCATTTAAGGAAGCTGCGTGAAATAAGGAGGGTTAATAGGGAGAAGCTTGGGTATCCTCATGTAGCCATAGTTGGATACACGTGCACTGGTAAGACAACGTTGTTCAATTACATAACTAGAAACTATAAGCCCGTTGGCCCCGAGCCATTTACAACTCTTACTCCGAAAGCCTCTTCAGCGTGCTACAATGGAGTCAAGCTAATCTTCATAGATACAGTGGGATTTATCAGAGACCTTCCCCCGCAACTCATAGAGGCATTCTACGCCACTTTAGAGGAAATAGTTTACTCTGACGCAATAGTGGTGACCGTAGATGCTTCTAAGAGGTTGAGCGAAATAAAGACATCAATAATTTCAACAAACAACCTCCTCGAGTCTATAGGAGCTCATGGAAAGCAATCAGTTGTAGCGCTAAATAAAATAGACTTAGTTACTGCTGAGAGGGTTAGCGAAATAGTGGAATTCCTTGGTAGAGAGCTTAACGTGGATTTAAACAACGTGGTCCCCATATCAGCGGCGAAGGGGATAAACATTGATGGGCTCATGAGGAGAGTCATCGAAGTTCTCCCGAAGTAAGTGCGCGTCGAGAGCATTCGCACTTTTGCGGGGAGCAAGTACTATGGGGCTCCATGGACGTACGTCAAAGGTATACGTTCTAAGAATAGGCCACAGGCCTGGTAGGGATAGGAGGATCACTACTCATGTAGCTCTTGTTGCAAGAGCTTTCGGAGCCCATGGATTCATACTAGGCGACGTAGTTGATCAAAGGGTTGTCGAATCGTTGAGCAAAGTGCTTAAGACTTGGGGTGGAATGATGCACATAGAGCAAGGAGTTGATTCAAGGAAGTACGTTGCTGATTGGAGGAAGGGGGGTGGAGTAGTAGTTCACTTAACTATGTATGGCGTTCACGTAGATAAGGTCATCGATGAACTGAGGTCTTTGGGGAAGGACATCCTGGTAGTAGTGGGAGCTGAAAAAGTCCCCCCATACTTCTACATGGAGTCCGACTACAATATAGCCATAGGCAATCAACCCCACTCTGAAGTAGCTGCTCTAGCAGTATTCCTCGATAGGTATTATATGGGCTCTGAGCTATACAGTACTTTTGAAGGAGCGAAGTTAGTGATAGAGCCTTCACATAGAGGTAAGAAGGTGGTTAGAGTTGCCGAAGAGAGCAATTGATGGAGCTAGGAAGCTGAAGACTTTTGCTGTTAAGATGCTGAACATGTATCACCAAGGCTTCGGAGAAGTAGCCAGCCAAGTAATAGATTACTTAGTCGACAATGGCCCCGTAGTTCCAGAGGAAGTAATAAGTAGAAGCTTAAACGCTAGGTCGAATGACGTTAGAAAAGTTCTCCAAGTACTTTCAGAGCATGGGTTAATTTCATTTAGAAGAGTAGCTAATAGAGATAGGGAAAGACAGGGGTGGTACATAGACGTGGAGAACTTGGAGCACGTAATTAGAGCTAGGCTTGAGAAAGTACTTGAAAAACTTAGGGCAAAAATGGAGGCTGAATCCAGCACGCAATTCTATTACTGCCCACATGATGGAAGCAAGTACACAATTGATGAAGCTATGGAGTATGAGTTCACGTGCCCAAGGTGTGGAACAGTATTGGAGGAATACAATGGGAGTAAGGCCGCTGAATTCTTAAAGAAGAATATTGAGGACGTAGAGGCCTTCCTAAAAGGAGAATGAATTGAAGCCCACGTATAAAGTAGTAGATTTGTTCTGTGGAGCAGGGGGATTCTCACTAGGCTTTAGCCAAGCAGGCTTATATGAAGTAGTAGTGGGTCTCGACAACATGCCTAGCGCTGCAAAGACCTATAAGGCCAACTTCCCTAGAGCAACAGTAATAGTAGAGGATATAAAGGACGTAAATCCAAGAGCTCTGCTCAGCTTAACTAATGGAGAGATAGACGTAGTTATAGGAGGACCCCCCTGCGAGGCCTTCACTGGTTCAAACCCTAGGAGGGAGAAGGAGCCCCTCGACAGGCTATATAAAGACCCCTTGGGCCAGCTCACCTTATACTTCATAAAGTACGTTGCTGAAATAAGGCCCAGGGTTTTCGTCATGGAGAATGTGCCGGCCATAATGGATGGAGGACTTAAGGAGGCCTTAATAAGGGAGTTCTCTAGAGCCGGCTACCCACGGCTGTTCTTCAATTTACTTCTTGCAGAAGACTACGGCGTGCCAAGCCATAGGTTGAGGGTCTTCATATCAAATGTTGAAATTAGGCCTAAGAAAGTTGGTAGAAAGATCACGGTGGTTGAAGCACTCAGCGATCTGCCTGAACCAGGCTCAAGTTATCCACCGAATCACAGGCACTCGCCCTTATCTAAAGGGAAGTTGAGGAAAGCCGTCTCCCTCCGCTGGGGGAAAGCACTGATCTACTATGATGGCTCTTCAACTAAGTACCCAAACTACGTCAGGCTTCACCCAAATAAAATCGCTCCAACAGTCCAAGGCTCCTCGAGGTTCATTCATCCATTTGAAAACAGGTTACTTACAGTGAGAGAGCAGGCTAGACTAATGGGGTTCCCCGACTCATTCATATTCATTGGTGGGAGGGAAGTGGAGTATGATATGGTTGGAGAAGCCGTTCCTCCACCTCTAGCTAAGGCTATAGCTGAGTGTATTGCTGAAAAGCTTGGGGGAGGCGAAGTTGACTAAGTTAGTGCTAGCTATATATAGTGTGAGCAGCGTCCAAAGGCTCCTCGACTTCATTAAGACAGTCTATGCTTACGGAATTGGAGTTCCAGTAGTCGTTAAGCCCATTGGTGCAGCTGCTCAAGTAGGTATTCCTGAAGCACATAAGGTAGCGTATAAAAGCGGCAAGCCACTCATAGTGCTTCCAGACATTAAGGACTTAGCTGAAGTCATTGGCTTAAACGAGTTGCTTCTAGTGAGTGAGAAAGGTTTACAGCTAGAGATTAAGAGTATACCTTTAGAGCATGCAGTAGCAATAGTATTTCATGGAGGGGACGAAGACTTCACTAGAAGTGAGGTGCAGTACGGCAAGCCTGTGTGGTTTAAGGAGATTCCGCCT
>CALKYD010000138.1 GCA_938003605.1 uncultured Sulfolobales archaeon
TAAAAAGCACACTGAAGAGCTAATAGTGATAGTGGGGGGCGGGATAAGGGAGCCTGATGTAGCTAGTAAAATGGCTTTAGCAGGCGCAGATATAATAGTTACAGGGACTATAGTTGAGGAAGACTATGAGAGGGCAGTAAAAATCATTAAGGCTGTAAAGGCTGCTTCAAGTACTTCCTCTTGAAAGCCTCCTCTAAGTCAACGCCAACTAAGTTAGCAATGCTTAAAAGCCACGCAAATACATCAGCTATCTCATCACACATAGACTTATAGTCGCTGTTAAGCACTGCTTCAGCTAATTCACCGACTTCCTCAATAAACCAAGTGAATGTGGCGAAAAGACCTCTTGAGGAATCCCTCTCAAGGTACTTCTCCCTTATTATCTCTTGAATAGCCCTAAGCTCCATTTCAATCAGCTCGCGCTGAACACCATTAAAAATAGTAGGAAGTTAAATGGCGTTTATGGAGGGAGGAGCTTGCTGAACACCACTATAATGGCGGTAAACAGCAGCGCAATCATTATTATGTAATGAGGCTTTATCTTAACTCCTACATCCATTTCTTCATAGAATCTTATTAAGCCAGCAGCAGTTGGAGGTCCGCCAGCCTTCTTCTTACTCCTTTTCTTCTCTTCCCCACGTTTCTCAGGCAAGGCGTTCACCAATTATTCTTGGCTCTATACTAGGTGTGCTTAGATGCTTATAACTCTATGATTACAAGAGTGAAACGTTTGCTTTAGGGAATTCTAGGTACTAGATATTATTTCAAATATCCTTAAGTAATTGTTAAGCCTATCCTTCGAGCCGTAAGTCAATATGACTATGTCTCCATAGCTTAGTACGCCTGTTTCCAGGAGCTTTCTATACAAATTGTTTAGCCCCTCCTCATAAGTTTCAGAGCCATCTATCGATAATGCGTTGATTCCATAGTATATTGAGAGCTTCTTAACTATGGCTTTGTTTGATGCGCCTGCATATACTTCTACTTGAGGCCTGTACTTAGATATCCTTGAAGGCATAGTTCCACTCATAGTGTAGACTAAGAGCTTTGCCCCAAGGCTCTCCGCTAAAAGCACTAAGCCAAGCGTGTACCTATCCCTTACGTCTGCTTGAGCAGTCTTCCTGTACTCACTTAGTAGGCTGAGGCTTCTTTCAGCAGTACTAATGATTTTCTTAAGCCATTTAACTGCTTCAACAGGGTATTTCCCTACAGCTGTCTCCCCAGTAAGTAGAACTGCGTCAACTCCCTCCTTTACGCAGTTCACTACGTCAACTACTTCACTTCTAGTGGGCTGCGGGTTACTCACCATGGATTCCATTAGTTGAGTTGCAACTATTACAGGCTTCCCTGCTTCACGGACTTTTAGCGTAATGCTGCTCTGAATACTAGGTATTTCCTCGAGGCCGAAGTGCATTCCCAAGTCTCCTCTAGCTATAAGCACGGCATCTGACTCGCTAATTACTTCAGCTAAGTTTTCGTAGGCACTGCGGGTCTCAACTTTAGCTATTAAGCCTACGTTACTTCCACCAATGCTTCTCAGCACGTCCTTAACTAACTTAACGTCCCTCCAAGATCTAACGTAGCTTAGCATTAAGTACGTGAAGTCCCTGCTTACAGCGTACTTCAATATTTCAATGCTTTTCTCCGTTAGAAATGGCTGCTCATGCTCCTTGCCTTCAATCACTATAGTCTTCCTTGGACCAACTACTCCATCTGAAAGAGATATGAGTTGAGCTCCTTCACTTGACACATCCTTAGCAATGAACTTCAGCCTCCCATCATCTACTAGAACTACGTCCCCCACATCAAGTTTTTCAAAGAACTTGGCTGACTCAATTAAAATAGCTTTCCCCTCCCCCACTCCCTCTTTACGCACCAGTAGTGGAACTACATCACCTTTCCTAACCTGGAATGCTTCAACAACGTTTACCCTGACTTGAGCCCCAGGCAAGTCCCCTATAAGGGCTGGGTAATGCTCATACTTCTCTGAAGCCTCAAGCAATGACTTTACATAGCTATCCCAAGTGCTTGGATCTCCGTGGCTGAAGTTAATTCTCACACCTGAAACTCTCTCCTTCATGAATGACTCTATAACTTCCTGACTCGACGAGCTGGGCCCTATGGTCACCAAGATCTTTGTCTTAATCAATTCTCCCACCTAAAGTGTTTAAATGAGCTACACTACTATAAGGTTTTCAGAGCAGTAGCACTGAGCTAGTTGATCCACCTCCTGCTTCAACTACCTGAATTACTGTGCTGCTACATCCAGCTACTGCATGAATTTCTCAACCCACTCCCACGAAGAGTCTACGTAGCTCTCTAAACTCTTCAATTCTTCTTCACTAATCCTATGGAATCTCCCCTGAAGCTTCAAGTACTCCGCTATGGGCTTTCTCCTAGATTTATCGAGCAGCGGCCTGCTGGGGCCCGATAGATGTATTCTCCCATCATAGTACTCATAGAGGATGACCATGCCTGTTTCAACTGCTAGCTTAGCCACTCTAACAGTCAGCGATGGATCGAACCTCCATCCAACAGGGCATGGCGCGTGCAAGTATATGAACTTAAACCCCCTTATGCCAGCAGCCTTCCTTAACTTACTG
>CALKYD010000139.1 GCA_938003605.1 uncultured Sulfolobales archaeon
TAGGCGTTTTTCTGGAGAATCATCATTAGTGATCCAACGATGCCTGACGCCACTCCAAGCACTAATAGCATTAAGAGTATTGAATCTCTATAGCCGTTTAACGCTAATACACTCCCAGCTCCAAACAACGTGTACATGAACCTGGCTACTACGTAAACGCCAGTTATCTCTACAGCACCTGAAAAAGCTGCAATTACTGGAACTGGGGCAACAGAGTATACGTCAGGCACCCAGAAGTGGTTGGGGAATAAAGCTGACTTGAAGGTAAACACCCATAGAGTGAAGGCTATAGCAGCCAGGGACGCCGACGTTACGTCTCCAAACAACCACCCGCTAAGCCTATTACTATAGGCTAGAGTCGACTTGCCCAGTAGGTCGGCCATGTTGAGCGTTCCATAAGCGCTGTACAAAATTATTGTAGCTATGAAATAGAGCGTAGTTATTACAGCCCCAATGAATGCGTACTTAAATGCCGCTTCAACGGCTGTAGGCCTCTTGGAGAAGAATGCTGCAAGCCCGTAGGCTGATATCGATAGCACTTCAAGCATTACAAACAAGTTAAATACGTCGCCTGTATATATGCAGCCAAGAATGCCTGTCTCCAGCCCCAGTAATAAAGTGTAGTACCAAGTCACATCATCTACAAACTTCGAGTACCACGTGCTAAATAGAAATACAATGAACATAATTAGTGATGCGTAGAGGCCTAGGAAGCCGTTGAGCGCGTCCACTTCATAGACTATTCCTACTGGAGGAGGCCATCCCCCGAACTTATATACTATGGGCTTATAGCCTCCCTCAACTAAGTTCACGAAAGTCCATGAAGACATAGCTAGAGCTACGGCTGATATAGCTAAGGCATAAATATTGTAGAACTTCTTGCCCTTTATGAATAAGCTTAACAGTGGAATGCTGAAAGATGCTGTTGCAAGCAAGGGAGTTATTGCTCCAACAATGCTTGAAGCAGAGCCCATGCCGATCCCTCAATCAAAGATCTTTCTTGCATACTTTTCAAAAGTCTCAGATATGTGTTTTCTAGCGCCAGCGGGAGTTAAGTCCTTGATGTAAATCCAGTGGACGTAGAAGATCCTTTTACTGGGATCTAAATCCACTACTACCGTACCAGGAGTGTTAGTTATTGAGTTTGCGATAGCCGTCATAGCGTAATCAGTTTCAACACTATACGGTACGCGGACTATTCCAGGGTTAACGGGCATCTTTGGATGAAGTATCCTACGCATGACGTCTAAGTGAGCCTTTACTTCAGCTACAAAGAAGTAGTAAATGCTGTACGCAATCAGCCACGCAAGCCTCCAGACTTGAAGCAGTTTACTAGGCTTGCCTACAACGAGATTTGCTACTAGTAATCCAACTACTGATGCTACAATAATGCCGCTAACTAAATCATATGTGGAAACAGATCCGCTGAACACTATGTAAACTATGAAGCTAAGTACTATTGGTCCAAATGCCTTGGCAAGCCTCTTCACTTAGATCACCCCTTCAATTTAGCTATACGCCTTACATCGGTCGTTCCATAGAACCTATATATTTGCAGAGTTAGAAAGACTAGGAAAAGCGTTACAGCAAGCCCTATGACTATGGCCGTTAGCACTAGTGCCTGCGGCAATGGATCTACGGCTGTTTTAGCAAACCTCTCTATGTCTTCTAACGTGGGATTAGGGTTTAGCAGTACTGGTGGAGCTATTTCACCAGGGCTCCGCCACCTCATGTAGCCTATCATAATTGCCGTAATGTTGGCTGAATCACTGAATATTGTTAATGCAATGATCTTCTTTATTAGGCTCGGCCTATATAGGACTCCGTAAAGCGATGCACCTAAGTTCACTACTATTGAAAGTACGCATATTGTGAATAGGAATGTAAAGACGTCAATCAATGCTCTCCAACCTCCTCCCTTAACTGTTTTAGTACTTCTCCTTCGGGTATTCCTAAAAGCAGGAATATTACTGTGAATCCAGCTGCAACTGCAAACATTTCAAAGAAGTTAAAGAACCATAGAGTGCCGCTTATCAAGCTATCGCCTATGTAGGCAGGCAGCCCTATTGGCGTGTCAGGCTTAGGCTGGTTTTGAAATACATATGCTGGACTGCCGGCCACTAGGCCTACTATAAGTGCTGAGAAAGCAGTCACTCCAATTCCCAGCAACCCTATGCTCCTTAATGCGAGCAGCACGTTCTTCCCTAACCCCAGGTTCTCGAGGAAGTACTTGGAGAACACTATAAGTATGAGTAGTGTAGCGACAGCAGCTGTTGCTCCACCCTGAAATCCACCTCCTGGAGTTAAGTGCCCGTGGAGAGCTATTGAAGCAGCTATAGTTATTATCATCCCAGTAGTTATCTTAGTCACTGTCTTCACTATCGGTGAAAGGCCTAGGGAAACTACTTCAGCCCTCTTCCCCGACTCTACGCCTCTATAGAGCGAGAGAGCACCTATTATCGCTAAGTAGAACACTAGTGTTTCAAACAGCGTGTCCAGTCCTCGAAAGTCCCAGACTATTGATGTCACTGCTTCAGGAGACTTTACAGTAAAGGTAGTGTTAAATGGGTTATATGCATAGACTAGGAATTGCCTAGCTAACTCCCTTACACCTGATGGAGGCACTTCATAGCCTAAGCCTCCGCTGGCTATTACTAAGGCGAAGAGCGTTATAAACAACACTATCACTAATAACCCGAGCAGCCTCCTCAACTAGCTCTCCTCCTCCCTCTCAGTCTTCTTTATCAACATTAGTGTTATGGCTGGATACAAGCCTACTGAAACAGGTACGTAGACTAAAACTATGTCTGGAGCCATCAGTAAGTAGTAAATGAGTGCGTAGAGGGTACTCTGTATAGCTGAGTACAGCAATGCCTTTACTAAGTTCCTCTCAGTTATGGCTAGGTAAGTAGCTATAGTTGAGGAGAGAGCGAATAAGGCCATTACGCCGAGAACTATTAACGATGCTTCAACCACTTCTACTCACCTCATCTTCCTCCAGGTAATCCACAACTTTAGGTTCAACTACGGCTGCACGAGACCTATGCGCTGCTCTAGCCAGTGCGTGTGAGCCGGCTGGAGCCAGCATTAAAACCATGATTGCTGTCACTATAGCTCCCCCAGCCATAAACCACCTGTAGGCTCCTAAGTAAGTGCTTCCAACAGCAAGTAGTGCAGCACCTATTAGTGGAACAAAGGCCCCCCCAATGGTTCCTACAGTAGCTGCGTGAAGCCTTAAGTAGAAGCCCGGAAACCTCAGCAAACCTATTGCTGCAACTAAGTCGCAGAACGCTCCTATAGCTATAAGAGCTTGACCCAGGTATACAGCGATCTCCTCAGCCATACCCTCATCACTCCCCCATCTCCTTTGCTTCAAGGTATTTAGCTACATAAATGTCTAGGGAGTAGATCCATAAGGCTAAAACAATGGCTGTAGCTATAAGTACTGGGGATTCAAAGAATATCGCTAAGATCACTAGGAATGCCGCTAGATCGAAAGTCATGGCATCTATGGCTAGCACAGTATCAGGCACTGTAGGCCCTTTTAGCGCTCTAACCATGTAGAGAGCGAAGGAAGTTATGTATATTGGCAGCACTGCAACTATGAACATCGATATCAGCTCCTTCACTGCACACCTCCTCCAACGCTCTGGAGACTATAGTCTCTCGAATATAACCTTGCTGGCCCCACCAGCTTATAGTCATTAGTGGTTACATAGGCATCGAATGGGCAAACAGTTACACACCTATAGCAGTAGACACACTTACCGTAACTTATGACTGGGTATATTCTCCTAGGATTCTTAGGTACAGAGACTCCCTCTGGAAGCTTCTCCATAGTGATGGCGTCAGCAGGGCATTCAATAGCGCATAAGCTACAGCCAGTGCACTTATTTAAGTCAGCGAAGTGCCTGCCCCGAAACCTCTCTTCAATAGGAGTCTCTTCATACGGGTACTGTATTGTAACGGGCCTTCCAATAAACCACTTGAGGACCTCCTTGAGTAGGGATGGCCTGCCCACCTACTTCAACCCCCTACTTAAGTCCTTAAACTTCACGTACCTCCTCTCGCTGCGCCTTAAGTCAGTAACTATGGCTCTCTCCATGCACGATATACATGGATCATAGCTAGTCAATATAGCGGGGACATCAGCTATAGTGTAGCCTATGTATGAGAAGCCTGTGTTAATGATGTTGTTAAACGATGGAGTCCTTATCTTAACTCTATACGGGTTCTGCCTTCCATCACTCATCACGTAGTAAGTGAGCTCCCCTCTAGGTGCTTCAACTCTAGTAAATGCTTCTCCAACTGGGAACCTCCTGGGGAGCTTAGTTTCATCAGGTACCGCCTGGCCATCTCTCGGGAGGTTTTCCAGCACGTACTTACACATATTTATTGACTCTACAGCCTCATGCCATCTAACCATCATTCTACTCCAGGAATCCATATCGCTTCTAACAATAATGTTGAATGGCACTTCGCCATATGCATCATAGCCCTCCCTTCTAGCATCAATGCTTACTCCAGAACCCCTGGCTGTAGGACCCACTAATCCATGTAGAGTGACGTCTCTAGGCTTTATGACCCCCACTCCCCTCAGCCTCTTAACTATAGTCTCGTCTTCTTCAAATACCCTGATGTACTTCCGTACTTCAGGCTCTAGCCTAGCTAATATATCCTTAATTCTCTCCCTATCTACTTCACTTAGATCTCTTCTGACTCCTCCAACCATTAAGTAGTCTCCCAAGACTCTGTTCCCAGTCAGTATTTCCTTAGCCTTCATTACTTTCTCACGATCCCTCATAATGTACATGAATAAAGTGTCGTAGCCCAGTACTTCAGCCATTATGGCGTTTATAAGCATGTGGCTGTGGATCCTCTCAAGCTCCATGGCTAGCACTCTCAAGTACTTCGCCCTCCTCGAAGGCTCTACATCCATAACTTGCTCTACAGCCCTCACATAAACGTTGGCGTGAACTATGTTGCATATGCCGCATACCCTTGATACAATGAATATGTCTCTATAGAACGAGTTCTTCTCAACTAGTTTCTCAACTCCTCTATGGTTATACCCAGTGTTTACTTCTACTCTAACTACCTCCTCGCCTTCAGCATACACCTTCAACATCACTGGCTCATGCAGTGCTGGATGCTGAGGGCCTATTGGTACTTCAAGTGATACAGGTATTTCAATGACTTTATCTACGGCCAACTCTATACACCACTATCCTTTTTAAGCGGGAAGACTCCTTTCGACACCACGTCAGTTGGCGCAAAGAACCCCCTCTTTATGAATGGATTCCCCTCAAAAACTACTCCAAGAAGGTCGTGTGTCTCGCACTCGCCTGAGAGAGCTCCTGGAAATAAGTCCAGTACAGAGTCTATCCTAGGATCTTCTCTGGAGAGCCACGTCCTCAATACATATACATTGGTGTCGGGGTGAGTAACTAAGTAGTAATCCAGCCTAACTTGCTTTTTATCGGGGAAATCCGTTCCAACAATTGTAGATAAGTATATTCCTGTATCGCCGTGCATCTCCATAATTGCCTTTAAGACTTCCTTCACTATATCCCTGGGCACTTCCATCACTAACCTGTTTGGCTTCATAAAGTACGTAGTTAAGGAGTACTTCTCAACTAATTCACTTAGAGCCCCCACTCACACCACCACTCCTCAGCTTCTGGACAAGCTGTACAACTCCATCTAGGATTGCCTCAGGTCGAGGAGGGCATCCCGGGACATATATGTCTACTGGAACTACTTTATCAGCTCCAGGCACTACACTGTAGGATTTAGAGAACACTCCTCCATCTATGGCGCAAGCACCTACAGCTATGACGTACTTAGGCCTAGGCATTTGCTCATAGAGCCTCTTAAGTCTTTCAGCAGCTTTCTTAGTTACAGCACCAGTCACTATTAGTATGTCGGCGTGCCTTATTGAGGGAGACAGCTTTACTCCAAATCTCTCAGGATCGTAGAGCGGGGTGAGTGCAGCTAAAACCTCTATGTCGCATCCATTGCACGCACCTGTATTGAAGTGAGCTACCCAAGGCGAGTAACTAATTACTTTAGCTCTACTCATAAGTCTATCCCTGCTGCCTAGATTAACACGGGAACTCATTTAAATACATGTGCATAGTTTTCAAGGAGAAGTTATGTTAAGAAAGCTTGAAGCTTCTAAGGGAAGTACTTTACCGATTTCGGGATACCACGCTCCAAGAATAATGCATAGCGATGACATGGCTAAGAGCAGTACTTGAATAGGCAGCCCAATGCTTTGCGCAACGCTTTTCACAGGTGCTTTAAGCATTAATGTGTAAATGAGCTTTACATATCCAAGTAGACTTATGGCTGATGCAACTACTATGAAGATGGCGAAGGGAATTATGCCAACACTGATATATGCTGAGAACAAGTACAGCTTACTGAAGAACCCCCCTAGAGGAGCTATGCCAGCTAAGTGGAGGAAGCCTATTAAAATAGCTATAGAAGTTAGTGGAAAGCGCCTGCCTAAGCCAGTTAGATCCTCTATATTCCTCGATCCAGCTGCCACTATTAGGATCCCAGTTGCAAGGAATAAGAGGGCTTTTCCAACGCCGTGGTTAACTATGTGGTATACAGAGCCTTCAATACCCATGACTATAGCCTCCGTGCTTCCACTTAAGCCTGAAGCAATGCCTAAGTATATGAGGCCCATATGGGATATAGTACTGTACGCCAGGAACTTCTTTACATCGCTTTGAACTAGCATGAGTAGCGCGCCAATAATTGCTGATAGGGATGCCATTACTGCAATTGATGTAAAGACAGCCGCTCTAAACCAATAGATGTCAATGATGCTTCCCTGCCCGAATATCGAGTACATGAATCTCAGAGTGGCGTAAGCACCTATGTTGACTACCAAGCCTGATAAAGCTGCTGAAACAGGCGTAGGGGCCTCTGGATGAGCGTCAGGCAGCCAGAAGTGGTTTGGGAATAAAGCCGACTTGAAAGTAAAAGTCCATAAGGCTAGAGATACTGCTACAGCTGACGCAAGGTGGGCTTCTCCATAGAATCCATCCGATAACACCCCTCCTCCACCCCTAGCCTTAATGGATAGATCAACCATGTTTAGCGTTCCATAACAACTATATATCACTACAGTTGATATGAAGTATAGAGTAGTTGCAACAGCCCCTATGAATGCGTACTTCATTGCAGCCTCAACTGCGTCAGGCCTAGATCTATGGTAGGCTACGAGCCCGTAGACTGATATCGATAGCACTTCAAGCATTACAAACAAGTTAAATACGTCGCCCGTCAGTAAGCAGCCTAGGAGCCCTGACTCCATTCCCAGCAGCAGAGCGTAATACAGGACGACGTCATCCATGTACTTACTGTACCAAACGCTGTAGACGACTATGAACCACATGACTGCTGATGTAAATAGCGCAAGCGATCCACTGGCTACGTCAACTCTATAGGCTATTCCATACGGTGGAGGCCAGCCGCCGAAAGTATATGTAAGTACACTGCAGTCAGTTAATTCAATGAATCCCCAGGCTGTTGCAGCTAAAGCCAGCGTTGCGAACGCCGTTGAGTAGAAGTGGTAGAAAACCCTGCTATTAATGCGCAAGCCAAATAGTGGAAGTAGGAAGGCAGCGGATGCAAGCATGGGTGTCAGCGCTCCAAGCAGATGCGTTGAACAGGAGCTCAAGGCTCAACCCTCCTTTTAATCATTGCTGGACAGCTGGCATCTTATATTACCCGTTCCACTTCAGCCTTTAAAGCTTCACGGATGGCCTTCACTGCCAACGGTAATGAACAGTGCGTCAAAGGACTTGAGGTCGCGGCATGCCCATTCATCCAAACGCCGTGCATCAAGCATGCCCTAAACGACAGCCTCATCACCGCATAAACCAATGATTGAAAGGAACTATAAAGTTAACTGCTTAGAAACTACTGAAAAACGCCATTTCTACAAGTGGGGTTTTAAAGCTAGATCAGCTGCAATTACTTGGCCGAGGGCTATCCCCCCATCATTTGGGGGAACTCTCTTAGGCAAGAGGATGTCGACGCCGCTCTCTGCAAGTACATCCCTAATGCCTTTAACTATTACTTCATTGACTGCTGCACCACCGCTTATCACTATAGAGTTTGATAGCCTCTTGCCCTTAAGTGAAGCCAGCGCAGCCTCCCCTAATCCCTTGCCGAGAATGTACTGCACTGTATACGCTAAGTCCTTTACAGAATGTTCTTTAAAACTATTCACTAAGTTTGAGTAGATCTCTGTAGTCTTTATTACAATTCCACCCCCCAATTCAACTATCTTTAGATCATTAATTTCTTCAACCACTCTCCCCCCTCTCGCCGCTGATTCAAGGAGTATTGCTGGCTCCCCTTCATAGCTCCTTTGATTAGATATTCTTAGGAAAGCTGATGCTCCATCAA
>CALKYD010000140.1 GCA_938003605.1 uncultured Sulfolobales archaeon
ATGTCGTCAACTATTACTACGTTCCTCCCACTTAAGTTCACTTCCCTCGGTCCATAAGTTACTTCTCCACTGACTCTGTCCCTCGTTTTTACTAAATAATCGAAGTCCAGGCCGTGTCTTCTGGCAGCAAAGGAAGCCCTCTCTAAAGCCCCGATGTCTGGGGCAAGCACTACTGGGTTATCTACGTACTTAAGGCTTTCCCCCACAAGAATGTCTGAAACCATTACGTTAATGGATTTACCTGGAAATGCGTTGAGAGACCTTGAGTTATGTGCGTCGACTGTTATCAAGTATGTTGCTCCACTTGAGTAAAGGCTCTTTAACATCACTTCAATGCTTACTGGCTCTCCGCTTAAGAACACTTTATCCTGCCTACTGAAGGCCATGTATGGAATTAATGCAATTACTTCACTAGCCCCATGCCTCTTTGAAGCATCTATTAACAGCAATGTCTCTAGAAATGATGAAGCCTGGTTTGGGTACATAGTTGAAACCACTAGAGCTATATGGGGTTTATTCAAGTAGCTGTGCTCAAGCCTAACGTAGATCTCTCCATCGGGGAAGAATCTCCTATGCACATTACTTAATGCAGCGCCGCTCATTGAAGCAATGCTGCTTGCTAAAGCAGCTGCGTTAGGGCCTGGAATAACCACTAGTTCACTCAATGCTCTCACAAAACCATATAATTCCTCCAAGTAGTATAAAAAGGATTAATTGCTAATAAGTGTAGAGATTAAGGTGGTTTCATTGGTTCTAAAGACTAAGCCGGAGGAAGTGATTTCACGCCCAGGCGTGGCGCCAGCTAGGCTGTGGGAGAAGCTTGATGGAGGTAGAGTCAAGTGCAACTTGTGTCATAAGAGGTGCGTAATAGTTAGTGGAGCTTATGGCGCTTGTGGAGTGAGGTATAACTACGGCGGGGAACTCTATAGCTTAGTTTACGGACTGCTTACAGCTGGAAACGCTGATCCAATAGAGAAGAAGCCTCTAATGCACTTTGAGCCGGGAAGCACTGTCTACTCTATATCGACAGTTGGATGCAACTTCTACTGCTTATTCTGCCAAAACTGGGTTTTAAGCCAGAGTAGGAGGAGTGAGATATTTGGAGAACCATTTACTCCTGAGGAAGTTGTTGAACAAGCAGTTGGCTCTGGAAGCAATGGAATAAGCTACACGTATAATGAACCAACGATATTCTTTGAATTCATGTATGACACCGCTAAGCTAGCTAAGAAGCGCGGGCTATTCAACACTATGGTTACGAACGGCTACATGACTGAGGAAGCTGTTAGAGAGCTAGGCTCATTAATTGATGCAGCTACAGTAGACTTTAAGGGGGCGGGCAACAGGGATTTCTACAGGAAGTTCATTGGAGTAATTGATCCCGAGCCCATATACTCCACCATACTTGAAATGAAGAGGCAAGGTTGGTGGATTGAAATAACTAACTTAGTTGTGCCTAAATATGGGGATAGAGTTGAGGACTTAAGGAAGTTATCTAGATGGGTGTGCGAGAACTTAGGTGAGGAAACCCCCCTCCACCTGCTCCGCTTCCACCCAGAGTACAAGCTTCACTACTTGCCTCCAACGCCTGTTGAAACTCTAGAAAAGTTGGCGAAGACAGCGCTTGAGGAGGGACTTAAACACGTCTACGTAGGGAATGTATGGGGACACCCTCTCGAGAACACTTACTGCCCTAAATGCGGTTACCTAGCGATAAAGCGCTACGGCTTCTACATAACTGGCTGGAGGCTCAGCGATGACAATAAGTGCCCTAAGTGCGGTTACAAGCTGAATATAAGGGGTAAGTATCATTCAGCAGGCATTGGGTTGAGGTTCATATAGAGAGGTTTGCGGGGGGAAACGTAAATGCCGTACTTCATAGTTGTACTTGGAACAGCGGGTTCAGGCAAGACTACTCTCACGGCAACTCTCAGCGATTACTTAAGCCACCTCGGTCTGGATACAGCTATAGTGAACCTCGATCCAGCTGCTGAAAACCTTCAATACGTGCCCGACGTCGATGTCAGAGACTACGTCAACGCTAGAGAAGTAATGGAGAAGTATGGTCTGGGGCCTAACGGCAGCTTAATTGTTTCAGCTGACTTAATAGCTGCTAAGCTCAATGAAATAGCTGAAGAAGTTTTTTCACTTAAGGCCAACTACGTATTGATCGATACTCCTGGGCAGCTGGAGCTATTTGCATTTAGGGAGGCAGGGCCCCTCATAATTAGGAGCTTGATCGGAGATCAAAAGGCTGCCTCACTATTCTTAATAGACTCAGCGTTGGCTGAAGACCCGTTCTCACTGCTTTCATCCCTGCTCCTAGCTTCGTCAATAAACTTGAGGATAAGGCTTTCGCAAATCAATGTATTGAACAAAGTGGACTTAATTGAGGACAGCGATGTCAAGAGAATAGCGGAGTACATGGAGAACGTTGATGAATTCATTGAATCGCTTTACAGTAGGAGGGAAGCAGCTATACTATGGGATAGAGCTGACTTAGAAGCCTTAATACCGAGGCTAGCGGTGTACGAGTTAATACCGGTGTCAGCAACAAACTGGATAGGGATAGATGAGCTCTACGCAGCCATACAAAGAGTTATTGCTGGAGGCGAAGACTACTTAACTGAAGAGCCATCGCCAATACTTTGAATCAATTGAAGTCGAATAGCCAGCCACATAGCCATTAGTAGAAAGCATTTTAAGGCTAGGAGCTCAAGATAAGATGGGCCGCCGTAGCTCAGCCTGGTGGAGCGCCGCCCTGGTAAGGCGGAGGTCCCGGGTTCAAACCCCGGCGGCGGCTTCATAAAAAATACAGCAAGATCGCGAGGCGCAGTACGCCTGCCCCCGGTTTAAAAAGCGCTTTCTACTTCAGGGATTTTCATGGAGGAGTGCGCGAAGCCCTTGATTCCCCACCTCAAGGGCGGAGCTCTAAGTGCTTTAAACTCCCTAGATCCAGCGGCGCAGCCAGCTTACAGCATGGTAGTTGATGAATACGCCTCCAGGCCTCTGAGAATGGTTTATCCCCTCACGCCTTCCTATGTAGATACTGCCCCAGTGGGTTCAGCGCTTAAACCGCTCTTCCCGAACTCCTTGGTTAACTGCTGGGGAAACAGCTCATGCCAGCCAGATCTCGATACGTTGCTGGGGCTTGTAAAGCTGGTGAGTGTTTTGCGCTTGGCTTAGATAAGATCGGGGGAGTGACGCCCATGCTTGTAGAGATACTTCCTAGATTAAGGGCCTTCAAACCCCCAGTTAACGTCTTTGGCCCCCGGTTCACGCTATGCATTATCAGTGACTCTAGGAGTATGCATGTATACGTAGAAACCCCCGTTAGCGTTGACACTCTTAGAAATTACTTTGGTGTAAACAAGGCAAGCTATAGGGATATCCTCAAGTTATTCAATAATGAAGCGTATTCATCAGATGCACGCTTAAAGAATGGCTTCGACTCCTTGCTCAGCGACGTAGTGGTAAGCGATATCCCTGGAATAGTGAATTCCCTTGAATTCCCGGGCGGCATATGTATTTCCGCCTCAAGGGATCCAGCGTTGAGAATAGCCTTCATAAATGAAGTCTCTAAGCTAGTGAGTAAGTCAGTTAAGTATGGTAGCCAAGCCTATGGGGAGCTCGCTAAGCTCCTGAGAAACAGAGTTGATAAGGTCCTCCTAGGCAGAATAACGTTGCTGGCACCAGATAAGGGGGCTTGCAAGCGCATTGAGGAGCTTGTTGAAGCATCATGCAGTGTAAAGCTCTCGTGGAGTAGGCGTAGAGTGGAGAATCTCAAAGACTTAGAGAAGTCCCTAAGGCCTCCGCGCATAGGGCTCCTTGAGCGATTGCTTGGCGTGAGGAATAGAGTGGTCTTCACTGAAGATGCATTGCGTGAAGTAGTTAGGCTGCCAGACCCGTCACTCCACAAGATCCTTTTTGTAAGAGACTCACCGCTGCCGCTAGCAGTGCCTGAGAGGAGGGGTGGGGGGAGCTTCAGGATAGGGGTCTTAGAGGATGGCAGGGAGTTTAGGCTAAGCATTGAGGACTTATACAGGCACGTGTACATTATAGGTCAAACAGGCTCCGGTAAAACATCCTTCATTAAGCTGCTTGTGCATAGGCTTAGGGAGCTGAAGGATGTAGCTATCGTAGTGATAGATCCCCACGGCGACATGGCTAGGGAGCTGGCTGAGGAAATACCTGAATCCCTCTACCTGCACCCACTTAAGTCCTCGTTTGGCATAAATCCACTAGATCTGCCTAGAGTGGAGGACAGAGACCACGCTGTCACTATTGCAATAGATATCTTGCTAGAGATGTTCAAAGAGGTCTTAAAGTTGATGGAGACAGCTGTAAACGTGAAGTACTTGCTTCAAGTAGTTTTAAGAGCCATATACTCTAAGAACGACTCCCTCACTATGGCGGACCTATATAACACGATCCTAGCACTCTACAGAGGTGAGCTCGACCTAGATGTAGACGATCCTGAGTGGCGGGCGCAGGTTGAAACACTGCAGAGGATGCAGAGCCAGACGTTCATAAGTGCCTTAAGTAGGCTGGAGAGCTACGCTAATGACAAGCTTCTCTTAAAGCTAACTTCAAGGACTACTATTGACGTTGATAAAGCAATGCTGCCTGGATCCATAACTATGTTCGCTGTGCCTAAAGCAGATCTGGGGGGAGGCGTGGCCCGCTTAGTGGCTTCAACTATAGTCATGAAGTTCTGGTTTGAAGCTCTTGCGAGAGCTAGGCTGAATAAGCCTA
>CALKYD010000141.1 GCA_938003605.1 uncultured Sulfolobales archaeon
TTAAGGCTGAGCTAGCGTTAGAGCCTGAAGTAACGTACTTAGGCATTAAGGACGATAGCATGGTGTTTGAAGTAAGCCTATATGTGATAAATTACAGGAAAATAAGTAAAGTTGTTGAGTCTTTAGGAAAAGAGCTACTGAAGAGGATTCCAGACGCTTTAGTAAAGGCTTGATGAAGAGCGCGTTAGTGAGCAAGAATGAATGACTACATGGCTAAATACTATAAGGCGTGGTTCCTATACTCAGCATCCTATAACTTCTCTATAACGATTTCAACGGTTTTTTACCAACCATATGCTATTAGAGCACTCAACTTTGAAGTAGAAGACCTTGGAAACGTAACTTCATTAAACATATCGATGATCGCTTTAGGGAACTTTAGCGGCCTCTACTTGCTACATAGGTTTAGGAGTAAACGCTTATTGCTGTGGAGGACTTTCATTAGCTTAAACGTCGTGCTATGGAGTTTAACTGGATTCACGGACTTAGCTAGGGGAGGCCGCTACTTGTTCTATGCATGCATTGCTTTAGCACAGCTTTCAGGGGCTATAGGTGGTTTAGCTTCACTTGACGCCATAGCTGACATGATTCCAAAAGATTCTTCAGTTAAGATGTTCGGTAAGCTAAACACTTATGTTACTGCAGCATCTTCTATGAGTCTTCTAACGGCGACCGCCATATTTAACTTCATAGGCACGTCTATGTATAGCTATAGGGTGTGCTATGGCCTATCGATAGCTTCAGCCATTATTTCAATAGGGCCGCTAATGGTTATTAAAGACGTTAACGTTCGTGAACCCATAGCAGCGAACTTCAAGGAGTTCATCAATGGGTTTAAAGGGGTATTCGACGACACTGACCTAAGGAACTATGCTTCACTTATGGCCATGTTTACATTCACCGCAAACTTGCCGGCAGCTCTATGGAACTATTATTTGATCACGGTGTTTAAAGGCAGCGAAGTCTGGATATCTGTAAACAGTATACTTAATACGTTCGCACTAGCCTTAGGTAGCTATGTCTTGAGCAAGGTATCTCATAGGCTTAACCCCAGAAAAACACTCACTTATAGCATTATACCAATATCTTTCGTGCCCATAGTTTTCCTCGCGTCGCCTACAATGGCTTCTCAAGCATTAATGAACTTTTACTCAGGGCTCAGTTGGAGTGGGTTTAACTTAATGACTAGCATATACAACCTTTACTTACCTGGGGAGTCCAGCAGGCCATACTTTCTATCAACTATTGGGGTAATCAGTAATTTATCAGCAGCCCTAGCTTCCAGGCTTGGAGCATCCATAGCTTCTGTAAGTCTTGCCGCAATGCAATCAGTGTTCATAGCTTCATGCATTGGGAGACTCCTATCGCTAGTCTATGCTAAGAAGAAGTTACCTAACGTTGTGTAGAGGCTTCGCGAGCCCTCCCTCCTCATGCTTTAAAAAGCCTAAGGAATTACGAAGTCCTTCTTATAACGCTGAATACTTATGGAGCTGAGTTAATTAGACTAACTGTAGGTAAATACGACTACAGTGTTTTCAGGCGGTAAATTAGATGACGCTATAGGCATTGAATTGGTGTCTAACTTATTTATGCGTGCTCCCTTCACATACTTTAAGAAGTGATCCACTGTTTTGAGAGGGAGCCTTAGCCCCT
Source organism: uncultured Sulfolobales archaeon (assembly GCA_938003605.1). The sequence goes on from CALKYD010000141.1 coordinate 1,654, forward strand.
TAACCCAGTAGTGCATTGGAATGACTACGCGTGGGCTGAGGCTTTCAACTATGGACCACGCTTCATCGGGTTCAATTGTATACGTGCCTCCAACAGGGATCATTAATACGTCGGTCTTGGATAGCTTGTTCAACGCCTCTCCACTGAGGACGTGACCTAAGTCCCCTAAGTGAGCGATCCTTAATCCTTCAGCGCTCACTACATATACAGCGTTTTCACCTCTTCTAGCACCGCCATGCTTATCGTGGAACGTCTTAATTCCATTAATAATTACGTCATCGACTCTTGCTTCTCCATAGAATTGCTTAAGGACTCTAGTTGAAGGCTTTTTAACCACTTCAACAGCGTTGTGATCGAAGTGATCGTGAGTTATTAAAGCTAAGTCTGATTCAACTCTAACTCTCTTCAATCCAATGCTTAACCCATCATGAGGGTCTATAGCTATAACGTAGCCATTGGCCAGCCTTAGCGTAAAGAATGCATGGCCATGCCAAGCTAACTCCAAAGCCTTCCACCACTTCACTAACTATGCGTGTAAAGCAATAATATCTCTTACTACTCACGCCTGTTTTAGCCCAGCATGACGAAGGATAACGCTAGGCATTTCCCCTTCGTCATGAATGACGTTAGAGCAAATAGGTGGAGCCCTGCATAATACTAGGCGTAGTGAGAGCTCTCTTTAAGTTAATGACTTCACGGCAATGAATTCATGGAAGTTAATGTTAGTTGAAAGAAGTTTTCAAGCCCTATACGAAAGGCCGCGCTCTCCTCAGGGAGCTGTGGCATTAATACACTTATAAGTCCTTTAATGCTATTAGTAACGCTATAGAATTGGTGGTTGCTCGGTGAAAAGAGCTGGCAGGCTTTACTGCCTACTGCAGGTTGATTGATGTTTTATCAAGTGTTTCAGTAAGTATGCGCGGAGTCCTACAGGGATTTCACGAAGGCCACGCAGCCTACTTCCTGCTTTTATTAAAGAGAGGCGGGCCTATGGGCAGGAAGATCGCCTCTAAACTCCTTAACTTAAGTGAAGCAAGCACTAGAACTCTGTTGAAAAGGCTTAGTAAAGCAGGCCTTGTCTCCATAGACTCAGTTGCAGGAGCTTACTTAACTAATTACGGGGAGGAATTAGCCAATGAAATAAGCGATTTACTCCAAGTACATCCAGCCCCCCAAATATATGGCTGGAGCAACGCCTTACTAATAGGCCTTAAAGCTCCTTTATCAATGGAGTTAGGAGTTCTTGAAATAAGGGATTTAGCTATTTTAAGTGGAGCTAGGGCATGCTTAGTGGCTGCTGTAAGCGGAGATTCACTAACAGTGCCAGGCATAGAGTCTACAGCCAGTGAGTACATAGAGTTCGTCAACTTAGTTAAAAGCACTTTTTCCGAAAAACTATGCTTGCTTCAAACAATAATGTTAATAGATTTCAGGAAAAGTGGAAGCCTCGTAGACGGCTATAGAGTGGGCATTGCAGTCTTAAAGCATTACTGTAAGGAATTGAGGAGCCTTAAGTAAGTGTATTCAGCAAGCATGGCTCTAAAACAATAGTGAATACAGCATTAGGCCTATTGATGAAGCAAACATAGCTCCCCAAGTCATGGGGCTCCATGCAATGACTTTACTTCCGTCGAGTGGAGGTATTGGAAGTAAGTTGAAGAAAGCTATCCAAGCGCTTAATTGCACAACTACTTGCAGGAAGAGCAGTGTTAGCGTTACATGGTAGCTGAACACGTTAATCAGTAGTAGTTGTAGAAGCAGTGCTCCAAGCCCTACTGCTATGTTTGTGAGAGGGCCCACTGAAGCTGTTATAGCCTCAATTCTTCTCCTAGTGAACGAGTCATAGTATGGTGCTGAAATTAATACGTACCCAGGCATAACGATCTTTATTGGAAGAGCTGACGACATTAATGTAAGGACTAATCCAACAGGATCTAGAGTATAAGTGCTAAGACACCCAAGCCTCTTAGCGACAGCCATATGCATCAACTCATGTGGGACATACGCTAACACAGTTGCTGAAACCACCACTAGGAATGAATTTAAGTGCCATGAGAGCAAGTACTTAAGTCCAACAGCCATGGATATAGCTAATATCGATATTGCTAAGCCTAAGCTACCGTAAATCCTCACATCAATCACTAAAGTAGCTACGGCACTAGTTTATAAAAATCTAAATGAAGCCTACTTAAAGAAGTCCCCATCTTTAAATGACTCAAACTTTACTTAAAAGCCCTCATGAAGAGGGCTGTGCGTCTATTGGTGACGAGGCAGGAGCTCATAGGCTGTGCCCCATAGCATCATGGATGAGATCCTGTGACATTAGGCTCGAATAAACCCCGCGACCCGTTGGTGAATCAAGCGATCTTGCGGATAGGTCAATCCCACTAATGGAAAAGGCATCGCCAAGCATTGTTAGCGGGAAACGCTACTCCGAGTACTTGCATAGCTTCTCCTCATTTTAACTGACGAGGAGTTCATTGATTTGAGCGCATCCTTGCTTATGCCAGGTCCAACAATTCGTGCCCAGCCTTAAGCGCGCTACCCCTACTTCACGTGGAGTAGGACTTAAGGCATTGTAGTTGTGGGGAAGCCCTAATAAGCGGGTTTAAGGAATTAGTGGTAGTGAGTTAAGTTAAAGGTGTTAAGGGCTGTGGACGTTACTTCAATTAAGTACTGTGGGGGTTCTTTAGAAGTAGCTAGTAGGAATAACGAGCTTTTAGTTAGGGGCTTAAACGTAGAGTTAGAGTTGAGGCCTAAAGCAATAGTAATTAATGGATCTGTGGGAAGAGTTGAAGAGCACTTAGATGAAGTTAGCGGTAAAGCAAAGTATGTCTACATTGAGCTCCTGGAGAGCATTAAAACGTATGAGGACCGGGGAGAGCTACTTAGAAACAGCGTTGTAGGTGCATTCTCTCTATCAACTGTTGAGAGGCCCTACGGCTGTTTTCTAACAATAACTACTGGCGGAATCCATGCATACGACTACGTGATAGTCTCGCCAAACACTATAGCCGTAGTAATGAGTTCTAAAAGAACTGTTTACGTAGAGCACTCGAATAATCTTGTGGCAATATACGTTGCTTAGCGGGCATGCATTCACCAAATTACTGTAGTGCCCTTATAGTTTCCTCCACTAACTATGGCGTTTACAGAGCTTTCTTCATCGAATCCGCTCACTATGATCACTTTAATCCCCATGGATTTAGATAGCTCTAGTGAATGCTCTACTTTACTCAGCATGCCGCCCGTCACATCTATTGCAGTGGATGGAGTTAGGAGAGACTTTACTTCACCGTAGTTATGCCTATTTATCACTGGAATTAGCTCTGCATCTCTGTGAATTAGTGGGTCCTTCGTGTATACTCCTTGGACTCTCTCTAAGAACACTATTCTGCTCGGCTTGATATACTTAGATAGTGCTTTAAACACTTCTTCAGTTGAAGCAATTCTATATGAGTCGCTGCACACAATGCAGTCCCCGTATACTATTGGTATGAGGCCCTTGCCGATGAGCTTGACTATAGGTTTAGCAAATGCTTCAATGTCTCCATCAGTGCACGACATCATGGCGCTTGTCTGCACAGAGAATGCTCTTACGCCGGCTTCGGCTAGAAATGATGAAACTAAGTTGTTGAGGGCTCTAGTAGCCTTATTGCACTGCACTAACGCTATAGGCTGATCGCTTTTGCTGAATAAACTGACTATTGGGTGGGCAAAGGATCCTCCTCCATGCCCTAGCACTACCGATACAGCGTCCTGAACTCTAAGCATTATGTTGGCGAGAGACTTAAGGGCTCTATAGTCAACGCTGAAAGGCTTGTCTTTAAAAGTAATCCAGGAGCCTCCTGCTTTAACGAATACGCACTCCCCACCATACCCTTTACTCAACGCTCTTCACCTCTCTCAATCATTATTGCTCTAGCTAATATCGATTAAAGCACTAATTAATGCTCAGAGGCTTCCGCAAGCCATGGGTGTGATAAGCCAGCGCTCTCTACAGGAGTCCAGCAGTAAGGGATATTTTGCTCTTTAACTTAACTACTACAGGTATAGGTTATAAGTATGGGAGTGAACTTAAAGGACCTCATATCATCAGATGTCAGAATAGAAGTAGACGACCTAAGGATCTTTAGGGGAAGAGTTATAGCGATAGATGCATATAATGCCCTCTACCAGTTCCTTACTGCAATAAGGCAGCCTGATGGAACTCCATTAATGGATAGTAAGGGGAGAGTGACTAGTCATTTAAGCGGATTGTTCTACAGAACGATAAACTTCGTGGAGGCAGGCATAAAGCCTGTCTATGTATTTGATGGACGCCCACCTGAAATAAAGTTCATGGAAGTTGAGCGCCGTAAGAAGATTAAGGAGGAGGCTGTTAAGAAGTATGAAGAGGCCTTGAGTAAAGGGGATCTTGAGTCAGCGAAAAAGTATGCTCAAATGGCTTCAAAGCTTTCTGAAGACATGGTTAAGCAGTCTAAGAGGCTTCTTGAAGCTATGGGAGTGCCATGGGTTCAAGCCCCCGCTGAAGGAGAAGCGCAAGCAGCATACATGACTGCAAGAGGGGATGCATGGGCTTCCGCAAGCCAAGACTACGACTCACTGTTATTCGGCTCTCAAAGGCTTTTAAGAAACTTAACTATTTCCGGGAAGAGAAAGCTCCCTGGAAAAGAAGCTTACATAGACATTAAGCCTGAGTTAATAGAGTTAAGTAAGCTGCTTTCGAAGCTAGGCTTAACTCGAGAGCAATTAGTAACTATAGGGATTCTAGTTGGAACAGATTTCAATCCTGAGGGAGTTCCAGGGATTGGCGTAAAGAAAGCACTGCAGATGGTTAAAGCTTATGGAGAGCCAGAGAAGCTCCTTAAATCTATTCCGAAACAATACTTTCCAACAGATCCAACGGAGATCTACAGGTTTTTCCTAGATCCCCCGCACACAGATGAGTACAGGCTTGAATGGAGGGAGCCTAGCGAGGAATCAATAATGAAAATACTCGTTGATGAACACGACTTCTCGCAAAGTAGAGTGAAAACAGCTTTTGAAAGGTTGTCTAAGTCATATAAGGAGCACATTAGGGGGGCTCAGAGAGGGCTTGAGGCATGGTTTAGTAGGTAGGTGCTCTCTAGTACTGGCAATGTTTTAGCCTTGCTTAAGCCTCCGTTAAGCCAAGTGGGCTCCATGATGTGAATACATGGAAGTCGATGCTAATTGAAATAGTTTTCAAGCTCTCCACCCATACTCGCCTATTAATGGTACGAAGACACACCACGTATCCTTACGTACATCCAGCGAGCCATCGATTCTCTTAAACACAACTAAGAGCCTTTGATAATAGAGGTCTCCAACTGGTATAACTATTCTTCCGCCAGGCTTTAGCTGCTCTATGAGTGGCTGAGGTATTGATGGCGCTGCAGCTGTGACAATTATTCTATCGTAGGGTGCTGCATCTGGGTAGCCTTTAGTGCCATCTCCCACTATTACTGTAACATAGTCAATGTACTTAGTCCTCCTTAAATTCTCCTTGGCGAATTCAGCTAGTTCAGGTATTCTCTCTATAGTATATACGTGACCTCTCTTCAATAAAGAGTTTTTCGCAACTATTTCAGCTAGTATAGCTGCTTGATACCCAGAGCCCGTCCCTACTTCAAGAACTATGTCGCCTGGCTCGGGGTCTAAGAGTTCAGTCATTAGTGCAACCATGTGTGGAGCACTTATGGTTTGACCATGACCTATGGGGAGTGGGGAGTCTACGTAAGCCCACTCCCTATAGTTGCTTGGAACGAAATCCTCTCTGGGGACTCTCATTAATGCATTCTTGACTTTATCGCTCCTAATAATGCCTTCAGAGATAAGTTGCCTCACTAACGCTGTCCTTTGCTGAGAGAAATCAACCACAATTCTTCCCGGCAAACTATATTGCTCTCCACTCTTTAATCTCTATGCGGTAAAAGATTCTTTCCCCGGAGTAAATCTCATTGCAGGCGTCTTTCAAGGCGTGTATGGCAAGACCTCTATGCTAGTGAAGTGTTTGCAGGGAGATGCCTTAATGAATATTTAGCTAAAAAATGCTCTGTGATTGGAGAGAAGTACAGTGGGGGTTTAATGCGGTGGGAGTGGGGGCTTTGATTGAAGAGATCTTTGCTAAGGGACACTCCAATGTGCAAGCCACTCATAGGACTACAGTTGAAGTAACTAAAGACGAAGACCTCACTCTTAGAGGGGACTGCATTATTGGCGTAAGAGCTAGTAAGTCTACGGCTGACTTAAGTGAAGAGTTCAAGGAAGCACTCAAGGATTCAAGCACAGTCCTAGTGGCATTGCTTTATGTAGAGGGCGCGCTGTCAGACGCCATTGTATGCCACGGCTCAGAGAGCCTTTCGCTAAGCGATCGTGGAAGGGTAGTCTTCAGGAAGAGCAGTTACGTAGATCCTTCAACTATAGGCGTTAAGTGCAGTAAGGCTGCCGCAGACTTGAGTAGGTACTTAGTGAGCAAGTTAAGGAATCCTGAAACAGTACTAAGCATAGTTCTAATAGCGTTAAAGTTTCCTAAAGTCTATTCTAAAGACGTTCTTCGCTGGAGAATACTCTAGGATTCTCCTAGCATTAATCGGACTCCAGCCTTCTTCAATTAACTTACTGAAGTCCTCTAATGCTTCACTTAAGTTTTTTGAAACCAAGTATAGATGCAGCACGGCCCCCTTCTTCGCTAAGTGATTGTATGCCTCTATGAATTCCATGCTTCTGTGAGGTATGTCTGCAATTATTCTATCAGCTATGGATTCTCTGAGAAAGGAAGTCATTTGGCTGCTATCCCCATTGATTACGACTATAGATCCCTTGAGAAGCCTCTTATTCAACTCAATGCTCTTGGCTAAGCATGCTAAAGCATGTGGATTTACATCGTTTGCCAATACTTTACACCTCCTTAAGGAAGCTATGTGTATTGAGAAACCGCCGAATCCTGAGAATGCATCTACGACTAGCTCTCCATCACTAACCTCCTTTGCCAGCAACCT
>CALKYD010000142.1 GCA_938003605.1 uncultured Sulfolobales archaeon
AGCTACGTCTTCAGCAGTAACGCGTATACGCATAGCTAAGCACTTCCTTTAACTACTTAGGAGAGAAGCAACAATTAAGCTTTGAAGCCGCTGTTTCTATAATATTAATGGACTCACAGTCATCAACTTAATTAAGGATCCTTGACAATTATAGGTGTAGTTGGCGTAAGTGGTATCTATGAGTGATAGCGAGATAAAGTCAAAGATCCACGACATAGTGAAATACTTTGCGTACGCATTGAGATACGAAGATCGCATAGTGCCTCTACTTGAAGAAAGTATTCCAGAGCACGTAGAGCTTTCTCCAGTAAGGATCTCTGCTGAAGGCAGAAGGCTTTACGGATTAAGAGTATTAGTTGACTGGAGGTATGCCGGTCAAGTAATTCACTATGTAGCGAAAGAGTTCTCTGAGGAACTGCAAGTAGTTGAGTTAAATGCATTAACTACACTAGACAATAAAGCATTGATAGCTCTAATGGTTTCATCCACTGGAGAAGCCCATGTATGGAGTCTTCTCAAAAAGATCTCTAGAATCAGTGGGGTTAGCATTGTGGAGTTAGCGAAGCTAAGTGATGGCGGTGAAGTCTACGTCAATCAGCTTCTCTTCCCCCTAAGGCTATTTGGGAGGAAGCTGGCGGTAATGCCTACTGCATTTATTGCTGCATACTTGAAGCAGAAGGATACTCTAGAGCTAATGGAGTTTGGAGCATTGCTTGCAGGCAGTTTGCTTAAAGTAATGCGCGTAGACAAAATCTCAATCAACATAGCTGGTGAATTGCTGAGAGCACTAGGCTTTGCAGACAATGTCTCCACGCGTAGTGAAGCCAGTGGAGTTACAGTAATTGATTTGAGGGAGAGGAATACTGATGAAAAGCTTTGCTTCCTCTACTCAGTCATAGTGAGCCACCTGTGTGGAGTGGAGGCTAAGGGCATGTTCCGTGAAGGTGTTTGCTCAATAAGCACTAAGTCTAGGACTAATTGACTCCTTCAACTTCACGAACTCTAAGTATACTGTGTCTCCAGCGCTAGTGCCTATTCTCGATGCTCCAGCTGCTATGAGTGCTAGTGCGTCTAGAGCGTGTCTAATCCCGCCCGATGCTTTTACCTTCACTCTCCCCTTAGACGCCTTGTAGAGTATGGCTACGTCGTGCACTGTTGCTCCTGTTCCTAGGAAGCCTGTGCTTGTCTTCACGTAATCGGCGCCTGCTTTAGCCACTAGCTCTGTTGCCACAGACTTCTCCTCATCGTTTAAAAGCCCTGCCTCTATGATGACTTTAACTACGGATACTCCAAGCCTCTTTGACTCCTTTACGACATCCTCTATATCCTTAAATACGTAGTCTAGGATTCCCGACTTAAAGAAGTTGATGTTCATCACTACGTCTATTTCACTCACTCCGCTAGCAGCTAGTTCCCCGGCCTCTATTACTTTGACCCTAGTAGTTGTGTTTCCAAGAGGGAATCCAACTACTGAAGCTATTCTCACTGTTCCTCCAGCTATTTCCCGCGCTTTCTCCACTAGCGATGGTGGAACTACTACGCATGCGAATCCATAACGTCTTGCATCATCAATGTACTTCTCAAGCTCTTTAAGCGATGCTTGGGGTTTTAAGATAGTGTGATCTATTGTTGAAGCGAACTCCCTTACAGAGATCTTATTCAAAAGATCTAATATGTATGGAGGGAGCTCCACTTCCCACCCCCTCTTTCACGCTGCATTCAAGTATTTAAGGCTCCTTAATCAATATGCTTAAAATCGTTAAACACGTTAACTGCTAGTATTGAGGCTTTGTGAAATGCGCATAGAGCTTCATCACGGAGCTGGTTCAAGAGAAATGTGGGAGCTTTTAAACAGGCTTGTGGTATCTAAAGTGCCAAGGGATCTTATGAAGACCCCCGGCGGCTATGGAATAGACGTACTAGATGATGGAGCTGTAGTAAGAGTTGGCGAACACTACTTAGTCTTAACAGTTGATACATACACTGTCAACCCAATATTCTTTGAAGGAGGTGACATAGGGAAGCTGGCTGTATCAGGGACGCTTAACGACTTAGTAATGATGGGTGCAAAGCCTGTGGCATTCATGGATACTATAGTTGTTGAAGAAGGATTCGAAGTACCAGTCCTTGAGAAAATAGTTGAATCAATGACTAATCTATTGAAGGAGGAGGGAGTGCCCTTAGTGGGAGGAGACTTTAAAGTAATGCCTAGAGGGAGCATTGATAGAATTACTGTTACCGGAGTGGGAGTAGGGCTGGCTAGGAAGCCCGTAGTTGATGTAAACATAGAGCCGGGTGATGCAATCATTGTAACAGCACCTATTGCAGAACACGGCGCAGTAATACTGGCCCACCAACTGGGGTTAAGTGAAGAGATCAAGGGTTTAAAAAGCGATCTAAGGCCTCTCACAAGGACTGTTCTACCAGTAATAGAGAAGTATTCTGATGGAGTTCATGCAGCAAGAGATCCGACTAGAGGAGGGCTAGCAGCTACACTCAATGAGTGGGCTGAGTCAACTGGGCTAACCATACTCATAGACAGATCTAGGATTCCAATTAGGAGTGAAGTGAGGGAATTCCTAGACGCCATGGGCATAGATCCACTGAACGTCGCATCAGAGGGAGTAGCAGTATTAGCTATTGAAAGATCTATGGCTGAGGAAGCATTAAATGACCTAAGGAGGGCTGGGGAAGTGCATGCAGCAATGATTGGCGAAGTAGTTAAGCCAAGCAACCCAATAGTTAAGGGGAGAGTAGTGGCTTTAACTGAAGTGGGGGGGAAGACTATAGTTGAAGCTAAGTCAATAAACTTACCCAGGATATGCTGAGCAGTGATACGCGATGTGTCTAGGAGTTCCTGCAAAAGTGTTAGATGTTGTGGAGAGTAAGGGTGGTTTAAGCATTGTTAAAGTATCCATTGGGGGGGTAGTGAAGGAAGTCATAAATGCCTCCAGCGAGTCCATAGCTCCAGGAGACTACGTCATTGTACACGCCGGGATGGCTATATCTAAAATAGATGAAGATGAAGTGGACGCCATACTTAAGATCTGGGAGGAAGCGGAGAAAGTAATTGAGGCTTCTTAGGTGCCTTCATGAAGGCCCTGAAGCTCGTGATTACAGGCATAGTTCAGGGAGTAGGCTTCAGGCCATTCATACATAGAATTGCCGTTAAACACAACTTAAAAGGCTACGTGAGGAACTCAGGGGGGTCTGAAGTAGAGGTATGGATTGAGGGAGAGTGCGAGGACTTATCTAAGTTCATTAAGGAGCTGTACTTCCTGAAGCCTCCTCCAGCAATACTAGAGGAAGTAGAAGTGTATCCACAGGAGCTACAGGGCTTCAGCGACTTCTACATATTGAAGAGTGCTACTGTAAAGGAGAAGCACTCAATGATACCTCCTGACTTCAGCATATGCAGTGAGTGCTTAAGTGAAATACTTGATTCAGGCAATAGGAGGTACAAGTATCCCTTCAATTCATGTGCTTGGTGCGGCCCCAG
>CALKYD010000143.1 GCA_938003605.1 uncultured Sulfolobales archaeon
GAATGACTACGAGGCCTTGAAGAGGGCTTTAAAAGATCTCACGTATGAAAATGGATTGCTAAGAGATGAAAACACTAAGTTGAAGCAGAAGCTTACCTTCACCTTAGCTGAAAGCACAACATTAAAAATCATTTTAAATTCAATTAAAGAAGACTTAGCTCAGTATAAAGAGCTGAGTAAAAGATTAATCGAGCTATCGGCCTTAACTAACAGCTATTGCTGTATTCCAAGCGCTATACCTAGAGTTTTAAATAGTGAAGAAGTAGAGGCTGTTCGTGAAATCACTCTAGAGATCACGGGTAACTCCATGGACATAGCCTTTGCATCGCGCCAAATATACAGCTATGTAGTTAAGAATATAAGGTACATTGAAGACCCCGAGATCCCAGTTATATCAGTGAAAGTTTTGACGCGTAATGGCGAAACGCTTGTAGCGGACGTAGACATTAAGATCATTAGAAACTATGTGCAGACGCCGAATTACACAATATCGTCAAAAGTAGGTGATTGCGATGACATGGCGGTCCTCGCTTACGCCATGCTTAAGGCATATGCGAGCTCCGCCAACTTGAGCAACGTAGAGATCTACTTGGTAACAGTGGAGTTCTCGAATGGAGAAGGCCATGTCGCAGTAATGGTATTTAAAGAAGGCAGTGCAATCATAGTTGATCCGGCAGGGAGGTACATGTCTGTAGAGCATGGTTCATCAGTGTTTAAGCCTATTAGCGAGGAGATCTTGAATTACAGCAACTACTGGAGGAATTTAAAGAAGACCGATATAGTTAAGGTAACAATATATGGCGTTGACGTAGATAAGGCTGATTACACTATTGTTGCAAGCGGCTCTATAAGTGACGTAATTAATGCTTTGTCTCAAAAGACTCCTTAGGCTTCAACTTGCTTAAGAACTCCTTCATCCGAGGCTCGACTACTTCGCTTGGTATTGTAAAGGCTTTGCCAATAGCTTTAGATAGCACGTATATATGCGCTACTCTCTCAACTACTTCTAATACCTCTAGAGCTTCCCAAAGATCTTTACCGCAAGCTACTACTCCATGATTTGCCAGTAAGGCCGCTCTCCTATCCCTCAACGCCTTCACAGCGTTCTCCGCCAACTCCCTGCTGCCGAATGGAGCGTAGTCAGCTACTCTAACTTCTCCTCCAACATATAGAACTACTTCCTCAATTATGGGTGGAATGCCTTCTCTAGCTACAGCTAAAGCTGAAGAGTATGTTGCGTGGGCATGAATTACTGCATTGAAGTACTCATACTCCCTATATATCCTTAAGTGTAGATGGATCTCTACAGTGGGCAAGCCCTCTCCCTCAATTACATTGCCTTCCATATCTACTACCAGTAAGTCCTTGGGGCTTAGAGAGCTTTTAACGAGTCCGCTGGGCGTTATTACAACGTGGCCTTTATCGGGTATCCTTACGCTCACATTACCTGACCTACCGTAGTTCAACCCTTTTTCCTCAAGGATCCTGAGGACTTCCACTACACTACTCCTTACTTCTTCATACAAGGCGTCCACACTCCGGGATGATATTCTGGGAGAGACAATATATTTTCTTAAGAGTCATTAATGGGCCTACTGCTTAGGGGAGCTCCCACTTATGAACTTAACTGTTTCCTCATAGAGCTTCTTCAGAAGCTTCCTCCTGTCCTCCATCAATACTATATCACTGTATCCCTGCAGAACAATGTTGTGCGCAAACGGGCTTGGCACGCTTCTCGCATTAAGCTCTCTAACCTCTATTTCTCCAGAGCGAATCCACTCGAGAACCTTCCTTGCTGCCTCGATATCCATGTGGTCTTCAAGTATTTCCCTAAAGGTTTCTTCAAGCACTGGAAAGCCATCTATCTCTCCCACTACTTTTAGCAGTTCTTCAGCGTTTAACTGGAGTTTCCTCGAATCCCTTTCAACGTCCCTATATCTCCTAAGCATCATTAGGCTTCTAAGAGCGCAGTGCCTAAATCTATGCTTCACTAGTTCTGTTCTTACAAGAACTTTCTTCAATACGTCAGCTATGTTCTCTGGATGCAGCTGGAGCAATAGCTTCCTCCACTCAGCCTTTGGATGCCCTGGTAGAGTTAGCATAAATCCATTATCGTTGACAGCTACTCTGACATTGCACCCTATGGAGTTACCCACTACGTATGCGTAAGCTCTGGCAAGCGATGAGTTAACTCTCCTGCCGAAGAGTGAATGCACTATCACGTTCCTCCTATCAGGCTCATCGTATACTTCAATTAACACTAGCTTATCTGAAGGAATGAGCCCTCCAGTAAACTCCATCTGCTCCCTAATGTACTTATACATTATGTCTGCGAGGCGCTCCTCAACACCATACTCATTAACTATGTAACTCACTACTTCCCTACGTGCCTTGCTTGAAGCCTGTTCACCAACCACCCTCCTAAACTTCCCAACTTCTATAGCTGAATCAAATGCCAGGGGAAGCGTTTCACTAAACCAGCTTGGCACAGTGGGCTTAGCTCCATCAGCTCTCTTAACGAAGACTTTGAAGCCCCTACCCCTAACGTATTCATAAACTCTTCCACCGAGCACAAATAAATCCCCTGGTGTAAGCCATTCAGCGAACTCCTCCTCTAGGTCACCAATGTACTTGCCGTCAACTGTAAATACGCTTACTTTAGCTTCATCAGGTATGGTTCCTAAGTTAAGGAAGTATATCATTCTAGCCCCTCTGCGAGCCCTAAAAACACTTCTATCTTCATAAAGTCTCACCTTGGAGTAAACCCTCATGTGCTCTAAGTAATTTGAGTAAGCGCCAGCAAGGTACTTTAGTGAGTGCACGAAGTCTTCATAAGTCAATTCATGGAAGCTGTAAGTCCTCTTAACCAGCCTAAATGCTTCATCTACTCCCCACTCCCTCTCGAGAGCCATCCCCAGCAAGTGCTGTATTAAGACGTCAAGCGGGTTTTTAGGTATGTGGACTCTATCAATTCTTCTCTCTAAAGCTAGCTTAGCTAGAACAGTGCATTCAATGAGGTCATCCCTATCCACTACTATCATTACTCCCTTACTTACGTGGCTTACGTGATGCCCAGATCTACCTACTCTCTGGAGGAGTCTACTGACAGACTTTGGACTACTTAATAAAACTACTGCATCGATGTAGCCTATGTCTATGCCTAGCTCCAGGCTCGTTGAGGAAACTATGGCCTTCAGCTCCCCCCTCTTCAACTTGTCCTCTACTTCAAGCCTTACGTTCCTACTTAAGCTACTGTGATGGGCCTCAATTTCATCTACGTTAACTACTCCATTCATTACTTTCCTAAGCTTGAAGACAACTCTTTCAGTTGAACTCCTAGTGTTAGTGAATATGAGAGTTGTCCTATGTTGCTTAATTACATTCGAGATCAATTCATAAATGGCTTCGCTTATTTCCTCAGCACTCGCATTAATTAAGTCAACTCCAGGTGCGGCAACTCTTATTTCAATTGGCTTAGCGAACCTGGCATCTACTATGTAGCAGTCCCTAAGCTCCCCGCCATCCCTATAGCCAACTAGGAACTTAGCTACTTCGTCTAGAGGAGATATGGTTGCGCTCAGCCCTATTCTAACCAGCTCTCTTCCAGCTAAGTTCTCGAGTCTCTCAATTGATAGAGCTAGGTGACTGCCCCTCTTAGTGGAGGCTAGCTCGTGTATTTCATCAACTATGATTGCTTCTACGTTTTTAAGGCATTCCCTGAACTTAGGGGCGTTTAGAGCTAGTGCCAGGCTCTCAGGAGTAGTTATTAGTATGTGGGGTGGGTTGCGAAGCATTTTGTGCTTCTCATAAGGAGTCGTGTCACTAGTCCTTACAGATACCTTAATTTGCGGCAGGGATACTCCATACTTATCCTCAGCTATTCGCATGACGCCATCTATGGGTTCAATTAAGTTCCTCCTCATGTCGTTATTCAAGGCTCTCAGAGGACTTACGTAAACTACTCGAACACCTTCTGGCAGGGAGCTGCTTCTCTCATACTCTACATAAAGGTTATCTATTATTCCTAGAAATGCAGCTAGAGTCTTCCCAGTTCCAGTAGGAGCTGAAACCAATACGTTAGCACCAGCCTTAATTAATGGAATAGCCATTCTCTGTGGAGGAGTGAGAGAGCCATACTTTGCCCTAAACCAATCAGCAATATAGGGTCTTAAGAGCTTCAGGACTTCTTCATCTACACCAACGTCCTCTGCATACTTAATTGACACCTATAGCACCCACTGCCTACTGCGCACTATACTCTAGCAACAAGCGTTGATTTAAAACAGAGTATTTTTATGTTCATGCCAATGCATGCTGGTGGAGCCCTTAATTGAGAAGCAATCCCATAGCTTGCCGCTATCGCCGGCATTCAAGTTTATAGATGCTTTCCATTCTCCTTATAAAGCGTAGAGGGGCTTGTGTTAGGTGAGCAGCTCTGCAGTGTACTCCATTAGTCGATAAATCCCTTTGCAAGGGCTGTAGCATATGCATAGAGATGTGTCCAAGGAAATCACTCGTAGTTAGCATTGATGTAGGTCCCTTAGGCTACAGGTACCCAGTCTACGTAGGCAGCTGCATTGGATGCAGAGTATGCGAGTGGTTTTGCCCAGACTTTGCTATAGCTGTGAGGTGTGATTCTTGAGAAAGCTCCTGTCAGGCAATGAAGCTATAGCTGAAGGAGCTCTTGCAGCCGGCTGCAACTTCTATGCAGGCTACCCGATTACTCCATCTAGCGAAATAATGCATTACATGGCTAGAGAGCTCCCCAAGAGAGGCGGCGTATTCATACAGGCGGAGGACGAGTTAGCTGCAGTAAACATTGTTGTAGGAGCTTCTCTAGCAGGAGCTAAAGCCATGACTGCTACAAGTGGCCCAGGGTTCTCATTAATGCAGGAAGGAATTGGGTATGCCGTAATGGTTGAAGCCCCAATAGTCGTAGTCAACGTCATGAGGGTTGGCCCAGCTACAGGGCAAGCGACTAAGCCAGCCCAAGGAGACATTATGCAGGCTAGGTGGGGGAGGCATGGAGACCAATACGTAGTCTCACTAGCTCCATCAACCCCCCAGGAATCCTTTGAATTAACTATTGAAGCATTTAACATAGCTGAAGAGTTGAGAGTGCCAGTGATAATATTGATAGATGAATTCATAGCTCATGGAAGGGAGGTAGTTGTCTTTAAAGAAATGGCCATTAAATATAGGAGGACAGTAGTGGAAGGGGGTGAAGAGCCCTTTAACTCTATGAACCCAAGGATAGCCCCTCCTCTCCCAGAACTCGGCTCAGGGAAATACCTGCTGATCACTGGTTCAACACATAATGGATGGGGGTACAGAGACGTCCACAACTTTGAGACTCACTTCAACTTAGTCAAGAGGCTTAAGGACAAGGTCATGCTTAACATAGATAAGCTATTCATGTATGAAGTGCATGGAGATGAGGAGCCAGAAGTCTTGTTCATATCCTACGGCTCTACAGCTAGGCCTGCTAAGGAGGCCGTCAATAAATTAAGATCTATGGGTGTTAGAGCTAAGTTAGTTAAGCTAAAGACTCTGTGGCCCATCGACGTAGGATTAATTAAGAAGCTTGGAGGGAATCCTGAGGCAGTAATAGTGCCTGAGCAAAACCTAGGCCAACTAATAATGGATGTAGAGAGGATCTACAGCCCCTTTGAGTACAAAGTAGTGGGCTATAATAAGGTTGGAGGAGGAATACCAATTTACCCTAGTGAACTAGTGGAAGAAGCCTTAAGGGTGTTAGGCCGTGGAGGCAAAGCATCCGACTAGGCGTTATGTTAGAGAGGAAGTTCTTCCAACAACATTCTGCCCCGGTTGCTACAACGGCATAGTTATGAACGCCATAGCTTTAGCCTTTAAGGAGCTGGGCATAAGTGACTTAAGGAACTACGTTTTCGTCAGTGGAATAGGCTGTGCATCGTGGATACCAAACCCGTACCTTAAGGCAGACTCTATACACACGCTGCACGGTAGAGCTATTCCTGTTGCAACAGGCGTAAAGTTAGCTAAGCCCTCCCTCAATGTAATAGTGATTGCTGGAGACGGAGATCTTGCTTCAATAGGTGGAAACCACTTAATACATGCTGCTAGGAGAAACATGGATATCCTAGTGATAATGGTTAACAACTAAGTGTACGCTATGACAAGAGGACAGCAGTCTCCAACAACTCCACAGGGACTTATAACTGTCACTACTCCATACGGTAACTTTGAGAAGCCCTTTGACGTATCTAAAATTATTGCTGAGACCAATGCAAACTACGTTGCTAGGTGGTGTATAGTTAACTTCACTCAATTAAAGGAGAGCGTTAAGGAGGCTTTAACTAAGTATGATAAGGGCTTTAGATTCATAGAGGTCTGGGCACCGTGTATAACGTATGTAGTCAGGTATGAAGGAAAGACTCCTGGGAGGGCTTTAAAGGAAATGAGTAGGAAGTGTATTCCATTAAGTGATTACGAGAAATTGCCTGTAGAGAAAAGAGATGGAAGTATAGCTGTAGGAGTGTTTAAGAAGGAGCTTAAGCCGGGCTTCATAGATCTATACAGGAGCTATGTTGAAAAAGCTGTTGGAGGGATTGACAGTACATGAAGGAGCGCTCAGTGTGTTTAATGGGTAGCGGTGGGCAGGGAGTTGTCTTTGCAGCAACAGTGCTGGCAAATGCTCTGTTCACTAGAGGGCTGTACGTAGCTCAGCTCCAGAACTATGGGGCTGAAGTAAGAGGGGGGTCTGTAATGGCTTACGTAGTGTTCAGCGAGTCTGAAGTAGTGAATCCATTCGTTGACTCATTCGATGTACTGATAGTGCTCCACGACTTTGAAGTAAGTTCATGGGCGAAGTACTTGGAGTACAGCGACTTAGTGGTGGTAGACGACCTACTGGTCTCTAAACACTTACATAGGGCAATTAAAGCACCGTTGTTTAGGAAAGCACTTGAAGTAGGCTTAGCGGGTAGGGAAAGCATTGTTGCACTAGGACTTTTAGCTGGGTTAAATCTCGTAAGTAAAGATGACTTGAAGAAGGCATTGATGAGCGCCAAAGACTTTGAACAAAACGCTAGAGCTCTAGAAGCAGGCTATGAATTAGCTCTGCAGATGCACTTAAGGGAAATGCAATAGTTCTCTAGTGGGAAAACCCCCTGGTGATAGCTGTGAACAATGCGCGTGAGGGCTCTAAGAAGTACCTGGGAAGGCACATAATGGTGAAAGGCCGTTACATAGACCTCATTTTGAGCGGCAGAAAGATTGCTACGATTAGGCTTGGAGTAGTAAGGCCTAAGTACAGCGAAGTAATCATACATGGTGGTGGAAGGCCTATAGCTAAGGCCAAGATAGTGGCAGTCTACCATAAGAGGATAAAGGATCTCACAGATGAGGAGGCGAGGATGGATGGATTCTACAGTAAGGAGGAG
>CALKYD010000144.1 GCA_938003605.1 uncultured Sulfolobales archaeon
TCCACTCTACTCCAAATCCTTCCAGCAAGGTCTTCTCCAAGAACTTCCATAGCTAACCTCTTAATTAGAGGAACCCTCCTCCGCCCCCCCGCCACGCTTCCGCCCCTTCTCATTAAAGTACTTGCACCAGGACTTAAGTGAACAGTTTGTGCAGAGGGGCTTCCTAGATCTACATGTGCGTCTGCCGTGAGTAATCAATAGGAAGTGTGCTTCAATGTATTCAGCTGGCTTAAGGATCTCCATCCAAGTTCTTCTAACATCGTAGTAGCTCCTCCTCGAGGCTAGCCCCAGTCTCTCAGTGACCCTAGCTATATGGGTGTCTACTGGGAAGACGCTCTTCCCAAAGTACATCAATAGAATAACGTCGGCAGTCTTAGGACCTATGCCAGGCATTTCCAGCAGAGCCTTGTGCGCTTTATCAGGGTCGGCAAGGCTCAGCGATCGCTTAAGCCTCTCCTCAAAACCCTCCTCTGAAAACATTTTAGCTAACTCAAGTATTACTTTAGCCCTCACATTGTTCATTCCAGCTGGCTTAATTGCATTAGCTAACTCCCTTACGCTGTAGCTTAAGACGCGCCGTGGCTCAACAGACCCTCCAAGAGCTCTGCAGAGGCTTTCATATGCTCTAAACGCGTTTCTATCGCTTGTATTCTGGCTAAGCACTACTCCAACAATGAATTCGTAGAGGCTTCCCCCCCTCACTTTAGACACTATGAATTCCCCGAGATCTTTTTCTCCATACATTTCCCTAAGCTTCCCTAAGATAAGCGGCCCCAGATCTTCTTTCAAAGCGATCACTTTACGGATATATCCTTCCAAGCATTCTTGGGAAAGGAATAGCATCTCTTATGTGCTCAAGACCCGCTATCCACATCACTAGCCTCTCAATTCCTAATCCAAAGCCGCTGTGTAGAACACTTCCATATTTGCGTAGATCCAGGTACCATTTATATTCCTCTACGCTGTAGCCTTCCTCAATTATTCTATTTAAGAGCTTCTGGTAATCATCCTCCCTCTGGCTTCCGCCAATTATTTCCCCATAACCTTCTGGAGCCAGCAAGTCGAATCCAAGAGCTATCTCGGGGTTTTCTTCGCATAACTTCATGTAGAAGCTCTTCAATTTCTTCGGGAAGTGAGTAATGAAGAATGGCTTGTCAAAGTACTCTGTAAGAGCCCTCTCTTCATCTGCACCAAGATCCTCCCCCCACTTTATCTTAAAGCCCTTCCTCTGAAGCATTTCAATGGCTTCATCGTATTTAATCCTTGGGTAAGGAGTCTTAGTAGAGTTCTCCAAGATCTTGGTGTCCCTCTTAAGGAATTGGAGTTGCTCAGCGTTTTCCTCAAGGACTCTCTTAACTATATATGACACGAGTTCTTCGGAAACCCTCATCATGTCATCCATAGTGTACCATGCTGCCTCAAGCTCTAAGTGCCAGTACTCAGTTAAGTGCCTCCTAGTTCTACTTAGCTCAGCCCTAAAGCTGGGTGTAAGGCTCCACACTTTCTCCAAGCTGTATATGAGTGCTTCAAGGTAGAGTTGAGCGCTTTGGCTTAAGTAAGCTTTTTTATCAAAGTACTTTACTTCAAATAGAGTTGCCCCTCCCTCACACGCTGACGCCGTCAATATTGGGGGAGTGACTTCCCACCAGCCATTGCTGGTAAGCCACTCCCTAGCAGCCTTGAGCACAGAGCTCTTGATCTTCATTACTTCAGTTAAATACCTGCTCCTAAGCCATAAGTGCCTGTTATCCAGTAAGTAATCCACTCCCTCCCCTCCTTTTATTGGGAAATCGCTTGAAGCCCCACTTACCTTAAGCTCTACGACTTCGACTTCATACCCTGTTGGAGCCCTAGGCTCTTTCTTAACTCTACCACGCACTTCAATGCTTGCCTCTAGGCCGAGTTTCTCAGCTAACGAATATACTTTGGGGAGTAGCGCTCCATCAATGACGCACTGCACTATGTTAGTGCTATCCCTTAGCACTATGAATACTTTCTTACCGACAACTCTATGCCTATACACCCAGCCCCTTAGTACAACCTCAGAGCCTGCGGCTTCATCACTAAGGACGTCCCTAATCCTGTAGACTGCCATACGTACACCGCTAAAGTTCATTACTTCTACTTTCCCTTTACAAACACTGTGTCGTTAAGGCTTAAAAATAATTTTTACATCCATAGAGCTCTCAACTCCACTGCTAGAGGGAAGCGCGTTGAAACGCCAGTGTTTCCAAACGCATTAAGCGCGGTGCTTTAAGGCCATGAGTTCCCTAACTACCTCTAGATTGATTCTATCGCCAAGCATGTTCCAGTAAATGCCTTCGGGCCTCCGTCCACGCGCTTTAACTCTTATGAGCTTGCTTGGCGTGGAAATTACGTCGACTGTTAAGTCGTGGGGCTCCATAGGTATGCCCTCGACCACCTGAAGGTCGTGCACGTTTGTAACTATGGGAGTTCCCTCATCTATAGCTCCTATTTCCCTCAATATCCCGTATTCAAGCTCTGAGTAGCCCCCACCCTTACCTAGCCTGCGGCCCTCTCGATCTACCGCTACACAGCCAGTTACCACTAGATCTATTGCTGGAACTTCATTTAACTTCAACTTCCTTCCATAGGTGAGCGCGCCTCTTATTGTTGAAGCATACTTTATTTTCGAGCCCGGTATGCTCTTTGGGTTAAGAGCTATGAATCCATTCAACAGCCTTGGAGTAGCCATTACGACTACCTTGCCTTCAACTAAAGCCCTCTCCCTCAAGATCCTTTGAGGGGAGTCTGGGTTAGCCTTGACGACTCTAGCGTTAGTCCATAAATCAGTCCTAGTTATCCTTAATCCAGCTTCTTCAGCTCCCACGAAGTTCGGTATCCTCCCATACACAGGCCTCGGGAACCTAGCTACGTTTAATTCCTCAAGCATTCTCCATATCATTCTACGCAGTTCAGATTTCCTCTCCTTAATTGACTCCAAGCAACCCTCCCCTCAAACACACTTCTTTTTCACTAAATTCAATATTTACTCATCATTTATAGAAGAATGCGTTCTTATGTATGAATTCGTCTCCACTTAAATACTAGCATTACTACTCTTACATTACGGTGCTGTAGTTTGGTTGAATACGTTATTGAGAAAGGACCTGCATACGCTATACTAAAGCTTAAACTAAGCCCTGGGGAAAGCGTTACTTTAGAGCCGGGTGCGTACATCCTCCATAAAGGAGACATTGAAGTTAAGACAAGCACTGGAGGCGTTATGAAGGGACTGGCTAGAGCTATGCTGGGCGGCGAAAGCTTATTCCTAAACACTCTAATCGCCAAGAGCCCGGCTGAGGTATGGGCAACCCCAAGCTCTCCCGGAGACATAAGAGCTGTTGAATTGAGAAGTCAAGAGCTCTTCATACAGGATACAAACTACTTAGCTCACTACGGCGACATAGAGCT
>CALKYD010000145.1 GCA_938003605.1 uncultured Sulfolobales archaeon
CTGCTGAAGCAGGATCGTAGTAGGGCATGCTTGGATCTATTAGTCCGAGGAACTGGTGCTCAACGTTATCAACTATAGGGGTATATGTGAGTAGGAGGTTCCACTCAGTGTTCTTAATCAACCACTTAGTGAACTCCTTGAAGAATAGGTTCGTGAAGTACACTGTCTCCATATACGTCTCTTCGTTGAACCAGTCGTTGGTTAATCCATAGTAGTCGCCGTCAGTGATCATACCTGTATTGACTACTACTTCATTCCAGACTCTAAGAGCTATGGATTCGTCGCTGAACCAGGGGCCTTGGAGAGGCCTCATTAAGCTTCTGTAGAGCCTGAAGTTCGTTAGTGATAGGTTTAGAGCCTTAAATAACGGGGCAACGACGTAGCTTGTCCCTCCATAGCTTATAGTTGTGTTCACAGGCTTACTCCACTCTCCCTCGTGCAGTACGGCTACTGCTCTGCCGAGATCCTTGGCTAGTGGAACTATGGCGAGCAGGTCTGGGTACCCATCATTGTTTGTTTCAGCTAAGTATAGGTACCAAGTATCGTCGCCCATCTTGAAGCTTGATTCATAGGCTGAGTAGACAGTTGCATTTATGCTTCCACTCCAGTTAGCTGCAGGAGCAAGTGATACGTATGTTGCTCTGGGAACTGAAGTATTCGTTGTATACATGATCGAGGGAGTTGGGGCTATTGATGCATCGTATGGGTTGAAGAGTATTGACTTGCTGACCTTGCCGATCCATGCTGACGGAGTGCTCTGAGGAAAGCTTGCTACAACGGCTCTTAGCCCCTGTCTATCTACTGTAACCCATATGGGTTCAGCAAGCAGGTATGACCCGTTGAACCCGCTCACAGTTTCGTAGACTCTTCTACCGGGCAGATGTATGCTGTTAGCTGTTATGCCATTGATGCCCGGCGGTGCTCCAGTAGCTATTACTGCATGACTGACTGCAG
Source organism: uncultured Sulfolobales archaeon (assembly GCA_938003605.1). The sequence continues at coordinate 955 of CALKYD010000145.1, forward strand.
TTGATGATGGAAAGCTAACGATCATTCCATCAGTTACGTAACCGTTTTCAACTATGTACTTAAAGCCTGGCAGTAGACTTTCTGACGTTAAATTAAACATTATGTCTGCTCTAGCAGCATCAATGCTGTAGAGCACGACTCTAGATGCATAGGGCTTCAATGAGCTGGTTCCACTGGAGCCTGTTACAACAATTAATGAAGCTATGGTTAGAGCTATCAAGAGTACTGGAATAACGTATTTACTCCTCAATTAATCCACCCACTACTCTAGACGTCGACCATAGGTTATAAGTTCTCCCATAAGCGCTAAGCCTAGATTCAAATATATAGGAGCTACTGCATAAAATCATGAATACACAGCCATTGTGGAGATGAAACGAGGCTGTACTTGAGGCAAGCAGCCTAAGTTACATGAGTGAATATTAAAGAGTACTTCACTCCATACAGCCCCCCACCCCTCTGCTTCCACTGGAGAGCGGGGGCTCAGAGTGTGAGCTGGGTCCGTAACTAAAGTGAACACCGTGAAGAATCCGATGAAAACTTATAAAGACGAGATCTCTCTAGAGATCTCTTAGAGGCGTTTGTATAAACCTGGCACAGTCTCCACACGCACCCAGAGATTCTCCAGTGGAAGCAGAGGGGTGGGGGCATAACCAGCACTCACCATTAGTTGATCGAGAGGTGTTCAAGAGGCTGCTCCAGTTGAACTGGGGGCTCGATTAACTCTTCAATTCTCCTGCAGAACATTCTGTAAATTTATATAAACATTAACCCCCCAGTTTCACTCTGCAAGTGCGGGTCCAGAAGCCATGCGAGTTTATGGAGGCTGGCACAGCTGCCTCGAGTCGCGTTTTAGGAGGTGGACTGGGGGGTTAATTGAGATCCTCTATAGCCCTAAGAGTTGGGCCCGGGCTCCTCAATGATGCGGGGTCTAGGGAAGTGGTAGACGGCTGAGCTTCTGGGTATAAAGAATGTAGTGAGTGAACTGGGTGGTGTAGGCCGTATTGAGAGGAGGCGATTCACGTTTGACGGAGCATGGAGGCCTATGCAGCATAAGCCTACGGGAGTTTAAGATGCAATAGCTGGGCTTCGTATTTATTGGGCTTCCGGCGACAACTCCATTTTTGCCTTGACTCTATATGCAACAAACCTGTCTTCAGGCGAGAATCTAGGGGGATGGGGTACAATAACTTGGGAGCCACATATTGGACAGCGATCCTTTAGAGTGTACCTTCCGCACTTAACGCATTTCCTCATGAGCCACTTCACCTTTTCTCACGCTCAAAACTAAAGAATACCCCAAGGGTTTTTGAAAGCTCTTCAGCTACATTGACTACAGCATTTAAGGCTTTTTCAGCCTCCCCATATTCCCTTGCTTCAATTTCTATAGCATACCGAGGGGCGCCCATAGTGTATACGTTTACGCTAACTTCTTGAGAAGTCTTCTCTCCAGCCTCTTTTATAGCTAAAAGGATCTTCTTTATGTCCTCTAAGCCCCTTGGCCTAAGGCTTCTCAACACTATTACTCCCCTTACGCTAACCTTCTTCACAGTGATGTGCTTTCTCGCTTCGTTTATCAATGGCCCAGCCCACTCCTCAGGCACTCCCGCTTCAGCAAGTGCTTCAGGTCCTCTAACAACAGCCTCCTCAAGGCCTGTTAACGGGTCTCCGTAGTGGCTGTCCAGTTTCCATACCACATCTCTATATGCTTCGTCAACGCTCTTACCTAGTTTTTGAGAAACTATTTCAATTATCTTGGCTCCTTTCACTAACCTCTTATAGTACTGCATCTTCCTTCTTCTCTCCCCCTCAGCAACTCTCTTTAAGCTTACGTCAACCATGGACTTCACTCTATCGACTCTAATTACTTGAGCGACAACTTTCTGCCCCTCCTTAACTACTTCTTTTACGTCTTTCACCCATCTGCTTGAGGCCTCACTCCACGGCAGGTATGCCTGTAAACCTCCATATTCATCTAGCCTAACGTATGCTCCATATTCAAATACCTTGTCTACAGTTGCTACAACTAGCTCCCCTACATCAGGGAGGGGTTTCTGAGGCTTAACCAAGCTTTCACCAACTATGCTTATTCAAGCACTGATAGTACTTCAGCATTAACTATCCTCGCTTTTCCACCAGTGAGCTTAACTACCTGCGTCCCGCATAGAACGCACTTCGCTGGATAGCTGGCGTGGCTGAATATCACGTTTTCATATCCACATACATTGCACTTCACTTTAATGAACTTACTTCTCGGCATTGGTATCGGAGTTCTAAGCCTCTTCCCCAACTCACTTCACCGCTTCCGATATCTCCGCTTTCTTAAGCCTAATCCCTTCCCTATGAATTATGTAGCCGCACTTAGAGCACTTGAGCTTTAAAACCACTTTCTTCGTCGTTTTTGCAAACCTCTTTTGCTCGGGCTTCCTCTTACTGCCATAGCCCTCCTGCTTCCTCCTATACCTTCTCTCTCCTTCAGCTAGAGTCCTCCTACTCCCAGCCTTATAGATAGTTACTGAATGCTCTGTGTGAGCTCCGCACCTCGGGCAATAGGTCCTAATGGCTTTAGGCACCTTCAATTTCTCTCCCTGCTTAAGTTAGCCTGGATCCTTCTAGAGGTTTTAAATAATTATCAACTAGTCCCTTTAAAATACTGTGCACTGGCTCAACTACTCCAAGGGCATACAGTAGGCACGCCGCCCACAGCTCTACACTAAAGACATCCCCCCTCCTCCACGACTTTTCACTAATTGAGAAATCAGTGGTTGCTTTAACCACAGGCCTCAGGCTCGAGTCGGCGAGAACGAGGCCTGAGAAGTAATCTATGAGGAACTTAATTATTTTAGTTAAGGCAGCTCCGACACCTTCATCAATGGAGTTAGCTAGCTTCAATGAGGGGTTAAGCAGTAGCTTAGCGTACCTAACTCTTAAAAACATTGATGCATCCCCCCTAAGCTTGTTTAAGCTCTCCACAAAGACCTCCATAGATAAGTCGCTTACAGCTGCTAGTGAAGCAGCCTCCTTCAATGAATCCATTACTTTCTCAAAGTCCTCCCCAGTGAAGACTATGGGCTCAGCAGACTTCAACTCTTCTCTAGCGCATAGGATGTACTTAACGCTCACTTGCCAAAACCTCTACTTCACTAGCTCTTACTAAATACGCTAAGCCTTTTAAAGCAAGGCAAAAGCCTATGTAAGCTTCAACTCTCTCCACAGACCCCCTCCGTAAATTAACTTTCCTATCTAGAACTATAACACCCTTTAAGTCGTAGGCGGGTTTAATCAATACTTCTCCATCTATAGCTCTAAAGTCGTAGAAGCTGTAGCTGAACTCATCGGATACGTTGAGGGGTTTTGATAGGAGTCCAGACTTACCATTAATTGAGTTAGAAAACCTTGAAAGCCTGGATATATCCATGGTTACCGCTGGGTCCACTGCTATCTTTAGGGCATCGATCGCATTGATTACGCTTTCATAGCTGTAAGCTTCGTAATCCTCCATCACTACAGGAGCCTCAACACCCTTCAAGTAATCCCTCACCCTAGCCCTTAATCCACGCTCGCGCTCTCTATGGAAGAGAGCTACATGGCCCTCCCGCTTCTCCAGCTTTACCTTAGGGAACACCCTTCCTGGATCCAGGGAGCTTAACTGAATGTAGTCAACCAACATCCTCCTGGAATCCCTGTCGAGCTGTAAGAAGTGCTTATCCTCAACTCTAATGTGGAATCCCCTGTTTCCCGAAAACATAGTTGATATCTTTGAGGCCCCGAAATCCTCTTCAAGTACTCTCACAATTGCTCTAACATCCATCCAAGCTTTCTTAAGGCACTCAACGCTTATTTGAGGCAAGCCAGCTAAGCTTCTTGAGCCGCACTGAGGGCACTCAGTGCCTCCATTAATCCAGGCATACCCGCACTTACTGCATACTAGAACTGAGTGGCTGCACTCAGGGTAGTGATCTGCGTCTATATCGAATAGTACGTCTGCTCCCCTGAATCCTTTGGATTCCATGTTTGGATTACCTGGGTCATCGTATGTGGCAGCACTGTAGTATAAGTGTAGAGGGGGGTTCTCAATTATGTAGTCGTAGAGCTTGCTCATGGAAGTAAAGCGGAGGTGTCTAACGTAGGATCTTGAGCCAAAAGGCTGCATAGCTACTTCCCTCATCGATAGAAGCGGCGGCTCTCTAAGAGGTCTTTTGACGTAATAACTCCTAATTACTTGCTTTAAAAGCCTATTACTCTGTTCTTGGAGCGACATAGAATGTTAACCTTCCACCTTCGGGGAGCGCGAACTCGATCTTGCATGGTATTGCCGTAGCATACTCCAGTAATGCTTCGTCAGCTGCCTGTGACGCCACAGCTATATCTGATAGATAGTCAATAGAGTAAGAGGACTTCTCTTCACTATCCGCTGAAAACTCCAGTAACATGCCTCTTTCCTCAGAGAGCTCCAGCTCTGCCTCTCCAAGATCGCTTGCTGTCCTAGCAATAAGCGTTTTCTCGCCTGGCTTAGCTATGAACTCTATGGCATCCCCGATGACTTCAAGCTCACTCACTACATCCCTAAATAAAGCGCTAACCATCCTAGCCCTCGCCTTAAACTGTATGTTGAGTTCAGGCACTTGCTCAACTAACGGCTGTATTGATGGAAGTATAAACTTCCTGACTCCCCTACCCACGAACGCTATTGCAAGCCTCCCGCTATCCGCTATGCTTAGCTCAAGCCTATCGCTCTTAGTGGATCTCTTGAGGACCTTGCTTAGATCGCTTAAGTTCACGCCAACTATTACCTCTCCATTGATTTCAAATTCTTCAAAGCCTGTGTG
>CALKYD010000146.1 GCA_938003605.1 uncultured Sulfolobales archaeon
TTCCAATTTTTAGTCTCAATGGCCTCCTTATTGAATGGCTCCCACATGTACTTCATTATTAATCCATACAGTTTATTTCTCAGTTCTACGGGAAAGTATATGCTATTAAAGTTAAATGTTGGCGTAGCAATTTTGTAGTGCGGGAAGTTTACTCCAAACGTGCCACCGCTCTTTACCTTATCATCGTATCTATACTTCACGCCAGCCTTAATTACTTCCATCGGGTAGCTTGTTCCAACGTTCTTAGTGAACCAATCCATGATCCACTTGGATTCGCTTAGCTGTAAAGGCCTATCTTTACTTACGTCATATAATCCTCCGTAAATTATTGCAGCAACGTGGTGAGCTCTATAGAGCACACTGCCTGGACCTCCGCGTGCAGCAAGGTCTTCGCTACCTAAGTCCATTTCGCCGCGGCGGAGCGTTATTGAAAATAATGCGCCTATGTTAGTGTACTTTGAAGCAGGTCCGACTAAAATGCTTCTGCCATCGTATTTACTGTAGAAGTCTTTGTACTTCTCGCTCAAGTATTTTTGTAAGGCATACACTCCTTTGAAGTCTCCGTAACCCCTCCATATTTCCTCAAGCTCTCCATCACTTATTTCAGTGAATTCCACTTTGGGAACTCCATCACCTTCATCATATACTTTAATTATTAAAGGCGCTTCGCTATATCCGATGATCGATAGCGCATCCGCCTTTAGTCTAAATTGATAGGCTGCTCCACCCATTGAAGCTACGTGGAGCCCCCTAGTCAGCGGGCTTCTAAAAACCGCTACTAATCTATGGACTCCGTAAAGCTTTGTTCCAGCCAAGATTCCCCTGCCTATTATTAAAGCATTGAGGGGGCTGTAGAGTGGTTGACTATAGGTTTTCAACTCCCTTAAGTGTACCTCAATGCCTAAATCAATGGCCCCCATGACTTCTGGAACTGCGTATTCCTTCACCCAACTAATCCTTTTACCTACGTCAATGAATAGAGCTCTATAGTTCATATGTGACAAACCTCTTTCTAAATTAGCTGAATCGTTTCAACAAATATAAAAACCTTTAATAAAATTCCTGCCGTTATTCACATGAATATTGATGGATGTGTTTAAACTATTCCCCGGCAGCATGGGCGAGTCGTAGGGTAAGCAGCATTTGTGCAACGTAAAGAGGGATCTCTATATGTAGATGCCATCCATGAAGCTGTGAAGCCATGCATACATTAGATACCTAAAATAGTGGTTAACTCACCGTGTATGATGGGAGCTACACTGACTTTACTTATGGGGCTTAGTATAGTGTTTGTCCCAACTAAGTCTTTTAGTCCTAAGCGTAGAAGCTTACTGTATGCATTCCCTATGAGGAGTGGGTGTACTACTCCAACCATTATTTCCTTTGCTCCAAGTTCTTTAAGGACCTTTACGGCTTCTACTATGGTTCCACCAGTGCTTACTATGTCGTCGATTATAATGACGTTTTTCCCAAATACATTGACTTCTCCAGCTTCAATTGCTACTTTTTCAGCTGTATAGCGAGTCTTCCTCAATACAGCGTACTCAAGTCCGTTTAATTCATTACTCATAGTTTTCACCCATTGCTCAGCTTCTTCATCAGGGCCTATGATGGCCGTGTTCTCAATTTTGTGAGTTCTTTTAAAGTATTTTGCAAGCTCCCTTACTCCAGTTATGTTATGGAAGTTTGCGCCAAATAAGTTGCTTGGATTACCTACTCTATGTAGATGCATGTCTACAGTAATTAAGTGATCTACTTTAACTGCTTTAAACATTTTTGCAAGTGTGTAGATGCTTATAGCTTCACCTGGATTGAACCTAGTGTCTTGCCTAGCATAACTCATGTACGGTATTACAGCAATGACTTCCCTAGCGCCAAGATCTCTTAGTGCATCGATAGTTAAGATTGTTTCAAAAACTGCTTCATTAACGTTCTTCTGGAGGCTGTTAATGTAGATCACTACTCTATCATTAACATCTGTTAAAACTCTTACGTAAGTCTCTCCATCAGGAAACTTCCCGACTTCCAATGATCCTAGCTCAAATGAGCCAATGCTTGAAAGCTCTATTGCTAAATGCTCTCCATTTAAGCCTCCTAAAACAAGGGGTTTTTCATTCATTTGAAAACCACCTTCTTAGGAAACTCATTTAGGGCAGCGCAGGATATTTAAGTCTATGCATTGCGAGGAAGAGTGTTATGAGTAGCTATTGATTGCAGCAAGTCTTAGTTCTCCTAATAACGTACCTGCACGTGCTTACAAACGATCCCTGTAATGCTGGCAGCAAGTGGCTTGAGTAGCTGCTCCACTACTTTAAGGGGGCCCGCTCTTAAATACAAGGTTTAGAGAAACGTACTTTAAGGCGCGGGAGCTCTGTAAATGGCGGTGTACTGAAATTAGAAAGAGGTTAGTCATTGCAATAACTGAGCCAAGACACTTGGCTGAAGTAATCAATACTCTTAACTACAGGGGGTTGGAATACGTTATCCCTAAAGACTTCACAAAGGTTTCTTTTAGTGAAAACGACATTGTTTACACAGACCTGCTTGAGTTAGCGAAGCTAAGTACTCCTGCACGCATCATATTGCTTAATGAATCAAACCCCACTAGATCTTTGGAGGAAGCAGTGTTAGCTTCTAAAGGCTTAAGCAGGTATAGGGAAGTAGCTGTAGGCATAGACCCAGGGAAGCTCTTCACAGCAGCCGTAGTCGCTGATGGAGAGCTAGCTTCTTGGCTTAGAACTGATAGTTTAAGAGAGTTAATAGATTACGTCAATAAAGTAATTGACTCCACTCCCTCCATGAGTTATCGAATTAGGGTCGGGTGCAACTCCTCAGGGCTCGGGATAGCTAGAGCACTAAAGGACTCCGTTAAGTCAAGAGCTGTAGTAGAGTTAGTTAGTGAAAAACACAGCAGCCCCAGCTTAATGCGTAGAAACCCATTCGTATCTAGAGTAGTGTCTAAAGTAAGGACTTCTAGGAGAAAAGACCTTTATGCCGCTGTAAGCATAGCTTTGAGGAGCGGCCAAGTGATTGAAAATGGTTAAGGTAGTTCTCAGCGAAAGTAAGGCGATCCATGTATATGGATCAGCATTGATAGAAGTAATAAAGGGATCTATAAGTATTTACGGCAGAAGAGTTAAAGCTTTTGAAAGAGTGCTCCTATATAAATACCGCAGTTATCCGCTAATAGCCTTAGAGGAATCGGTAGTTAACATAGTCATGCCTGAGGAATCATATATCAAGGAAGTCAAGGACCAAGCAATATATGAATGGATGTCTGCAGTCGATGAAATAATTGATGGAGCGCATAAAACTGTAGTAGTAATTGGAGGCGTAGATAGTGGAAAATCTTCTTTTACAACGCTTCTATCCAATAGACTCATTGAGGAGGGCTTTAGAACAGCCGTAATAGACTCCGATATAGGTCAAGCAGACATAGGGCCCCCGGGATTTATATCGCTTGGAATTCCAGATAAACAAGTCATATGGCTTAGGGAGCTGAAGCCAGTATTAATGAAGTTCATAGGTGACATTAGGCCTCAGTACTGCGTTGATAAAGTAGTGCGTGAAGTCGTAAACCTAAAGAACTTAGCACTACAGGAGCTAAAGGTGTCAGCAGTGCTAGTGGACACTGATGGATGGATCTCCGATCCACGCGCCATAGCCTACAAATATAAGTTAATTGAGGCCGTGGAGCCTACGGCACTAGTAGTGCTTGGCACAGATCTTAAGGGCTTATTCAAGCACTTTGAGAGAGAGGGAGTGAGGGTATTCGAGCTTCCATCCCCGCCTCACGCTAAGCAAAGGGATAGGGATGAGAGGAGGAGGCTTAGGAGCGAGAGATACTCTTCATTCCTTAAGGAAGCCCCCTTGAGGAAGTATAGGCTGAGTGAAGTAGTAATTGATGGCCTCCAAGTACTTCAGGGAATACATGTTGATCTATCGAAGATCCTTATTGAAGCAGGCGTCAACGCTGTTCACGCCTCTGTAAACGGTGATACACTCAACATAGTTGTTCAGCAAAGCATTAGTGAAGCAGAAGTGGATAAAGTTAAGAAACTGTTTGGAGTCAGCAATGTTAGAGTTTACTACTTAGGCTTTGAGAAAGGCCTTTACGTAGCCTTAACTGACGATAGGGGAGCCGATCATCCGGGCTTAGTCGATGAAATAGACTTCTTGAATAAAGCTATTGCTATTTACACTTACTTTGAGGGAAGGCCTAAAGCAATAAAGTTCTCTAAAATAAAGCTCTCCAAAGAATACTTCGATCAATTAGTTGAGTGAGCGGACATGGATTGCTCAGACTACTTTAGAACTCTTGCCTCACTAAGGGATTTTAGTGAAATACCTGGAGACTACGAGATCACTAGGCTGGCTCATAGAGTTAGGGAACCGTTTAAAGCAAGAATTCGGGGGGCAAGGCTTGGAGTATACAGTAATTTAATTAACTCAAGGGGATCCCTCTATAAGTACATGGGTGTCGCAGGAGATTGTGAAGCTTATGGAAAGCTTGTTAACGCTATTCAAAGCCCCTTAAAGCCTTCATTCAAGGATTTCGGCAATTTCTTCACTGAAGTAGGAGTAGATCTAATGGATTTACCTTTCATAAAGTACTATAGAGAGGATGGAGGCAATTACTTGACTGGCAGCATACTCATATCGTGTATAGACGACGTATGTAATGCATCGTTCCATAGAGTCATGAGGATCGACGGCTCTAGAGCTGCTGTCAGAATAGTTCCAAGGCATCTATATAGAATATACATGGGTTACCGTGAGAGAGGAGAAGATGCTCCAGCTGCAGTAGTACTTGGATCGCATCCATTGGTTGAACTAGCTTCAGCCGCTAGCCCTCCATATGGAGTGTATGAAATGTGGGTTGCCAACAAGCTTCTAGAGGGGTGCCTTGAATTAACTCATACACCAATTCATGGATTGCCCGTGCCCAGCTGCGCTACCGTAGTGCTTGAAGGAGTTATCACAGGTGAACTGCATGAGGAGGGCCCATTCGTAGACATACTTAGAATACCTGATCGAGTTAGAACACAGCCTGTATTCAAGCTTGAGAAAGTATACGTTAACGCTAGCTTAGAGGATCCATTAATTCACGCAATAGTCCCGGGGCTTGAGGAACACGTGCTACTAATGGGCTTCCCAAGGGAGGCAAGCATATGGGATTCCATTAGAAGAGTCCACAGCGACGTTCGCTCAATAAGGCTTACACGAGGGAGCGGTGGCTGGCTTCACGCCGTTATATCAATTAAGAAGATCAGTGAAGGAGATGCAAAGAACGTAATAATGGCTGCATTCGCAGGACATCCGAGCTTAAAGCACGTAGTTGTAGTTGATGAAGACATAGATGTAGACGATCCATACAGTGTTGAATGGGCTATAGCCACTAGGTTTCAGGCTTCAAAAGGGCTCGTCGTGATCGAAGGATCTAGGGGGAGCACTATGGATCCAAGCAGCGTAGATGGCTTAACCGATAAAGTAG
>CALKYD010000147.1 GCA_938003605.1 uncultured Sulfolobales archaeon
GGTTTACTGAATAGAGCGATCTTCAATTCGCTAACCCCTGGATCAAAGGATGAAGAGCTAAGCATACTGAAGGATAGTGGAGTTAAGTCATCAATACTTCTCCTCTATACTCCAAAAGTAATGGATGTAGGTGCCAGAATAACTGCTTTAAAAGAAGTGCTTGCTAAAGCTGAAAAAGCTGGTGTAACAACTCCACTAATAGATACTTTCGTAGTAGATATACCGAGCCTATTGGCTGCGCTGAGAACAATAATTTACGTAAAGTCAACTCTAGGCCTCCCAAGCGGTTGTGGAGCTCACAACGCTGTTTCATTAATGAGGAAGAAGTTTAAGGAAGCCTATGGGGAGGGCGGATTAAGGGCAGCTGAACTAGCGTCAAACATAGCTCCAATAGTCTTGTCAGCAGACTTCGTGCTTTACGGGCCTATAGAGGCGTGCAGGGAAGTATTTCCAGCTACATACGTAATAACTGCCTCCTACAAGTACTTAGCTAGAATGGGGGAGAAGCCAATAGAACTCTAACCTAGATTTAAGCCTATCGCTCTTCAATTACTTAGCAATGCTTTGACTGATGGGAACCTCCCCTCATCTTTATGGGGTATTAAGAGAGCGGATAGAAATTCTTCATTGAAGTAAGGATCTGCTGAAAGCTCTATGTACTCAACTGCTCTAGCTATTTCCCCTGCTTCAGACCTAGCGTCAATCGATAGAAGAGCCATATCTGCTCCCATTATCGCCGTATTGCCGACGAACTTTACTTTATCGTTTGGGACGTCCGGTATAATGCCTATGATCCTGGCGCTAAAGGGGTTTATGTGCGTTCCAAAGGAGCCTGCAACTACTACTTCACTTATATCCTTCTCACCCAACCCCCTCCTCCTTAACAATACTGATATCCCTGAGTATATGGCTGCCTTAGCCAATATGACTTCACTAATGTCTTTCTCCGATACAACTATGTCCCTCCCCACGGAGGTTTCATTGCTCCATGCAATTACGTACTCCCATCCGTTAATACCTCTCCTAAGCCTCTTCAACTCACGATCCTTCCTAAACTTTCCGCGAGAGTCTATGAAGTTGTTCCTGTAGAGTTCAGCCACTACATCTATTATTGCTGAACCACATATCCCTTTAGGCCTTACATCTCCTATTACTTTGTACTCTACTTCCCCGTCGCTACTTATGCTTACTTCCTCTATAGCTCCATCAATTGCCTTCATTCCATACCTTATGTGGGCTCCCTCAAGTGCTGGACCTGATGGAGCTGAGCATACAAGCATTCTCTCATAGTTCCCCACGAATATCTCAGTGTTCGTCCCTATGTCGAGAAGGACTACGTTGTCATCCCTGCTCAGTATTCCTGTCGCTAATGCATCTGCTACTGCATCTGCACCTACGAATCCAGCTATTAACGGTAGAGTAGTTACTATAGCTCCAGCATTGCCCTTTACCCCTAGATCTCTTGCTCTAACACTAATGGATCTTCCAACTACTGGCGTAAACGGCGATACACTTAAGTGCTCAGTCTTCAACCCTAGGAAGAAGTGGTGCATGGCGGTATTCCCTACGACAACTACTTCATATACTCTTTCAACACTTACTCCAGCCTGTTTACAGATGCTCTCCACTAATTCATTTATTGAATTAATTAGTAGTTGATGCAGAGTCCTTAAGTTACCTTCACTCATGTTTGCGAAAGTCATTCTAGACACTATGTCTTCGCCGTAAGTTAGCTGGGGGTTTTCAGCAAGATCTATTGCCTTTACTTCACCAGTATTGAGGTCGACTAAGTGTACAACTATTTTTGAAGTACCTATGTCTACAGCTACTCCATATAGTTCGCTGGAAGTATTGCCTGGTTCAACAGATATTATTTTCCTGCCATGCAGTACGCAGGATATGCTCCAGTAGGCTTCTCTAAGCATGGCGGGCAGACTCTTTAAAACTTCGTAGTCTACTTCAACTTCACTCACTCCAGCTACAGCCTTCAGTGAGTCTATGAGTCTATCTAAGTCAGGCCTCTGGTCGCGTAGTGATGGAGGGAGGAGCTGTAGCTTAAACTTCCTAACTAATGGCTTTAGCTTAACTTCCCTCATGAATCCCTTAGTTACAGCCCTTCTTTCCTTAGCTCTAACCCTACTCTCTACAGGAATGTATATAGTTGCATCACTGAAGACTCTTGCTTGGCAAGCAAGCCTATAGCCAGCTTCAATTTCACTAATACTTAAGTGCCTTACCTCCGATCGAGTTAGCTCACTTAGCCTACTAGACTTACTGATTACGATTACTCTGCACTTCCCGCATGCACCAAGTCCGCTGCACAGCGAAGTTATGCTTAACCCAGCTAGCCTAATTGCGTTCAGTAGAGTTGAGCCCTCACAGACTTCAACTCTATTGCCGTAGGGCTCTATAGTTACTGAAACCACGCTAATTACACCCTACGTATAGGGACCTGCATGTTTAATGGGATTAAGAAGTAGAGTTTTAAAAAACTTTAAAGAAGTTTATTGTAAGCACTCGTGTTGAAGAGCCATTAATGCCACCGTTATATACGCCGCACTCCTTTAAAGCATTAATGGCTACCCTCAAGTTCTCTGGCTTCGTCTCACCAGGTACTCCTGCAACACTGCTTCCACTAAATATGAATCCCCCTGGCTCCTTAATGTCGACTAGGAGCTTACATGTTTCTTCATACACTTTCCCCGGCGTTCCAAGCACGTATAGTGGCGGCGGGAGCCCTCCCATGACTATTACGTGGTCCCCCAAGACTTTCCTAAGATCTGTTCTCTCAAAGTAAGCTATTATACCGCCCTTGGGTAGTCCAAATATTGTCTCTAGGAATGGAGTGTAATCTCCTTCAAAAATGTCCACGGCATAGCGCTAGAATTTATTATGAATAAAATTACTCAAGTACGGCCAGTAGAACTCATTGTAGAGCTTTGGTGGGAGCATTTCATTCAAGTGTAGAGGTATGAATGCGAATTGGGCTCCGGCAGGCTTTAATGCGAGCGCTACATTGAGTATAGGCTTCACTAGTGCTTCAACCGCAGGCTTAACTTTATCCGGATACCTGTGGACATCAATCATAGCGTGAGTTGGATGCCTTAGGAAATTCCCTATGGAGTCTAGTGGAGCATAGGCGAATGTCATGGGGAAAGCTGGAAAACCAAGTTTAGCGAGATCAGCATCTATGTTGCCTACTGCCCCTACGTACTTCACTCCTTCAGTTCCAAGCCTAGCTAACACCTCAAAATACGTGGTTGAACCTGGCTTTGCAAGGCTTTCACATGCCCGAGATAAGACTACAGTTGCAGCGAACTCCACAGGGTTTTCCGCAAGCTTACTGTACTCTCCCGGCTCCATGTATGTTCCTCCAATGAATTGAAATAGTAAGTAGTCTGGCAACTCTTTGCCCAGCCACTTAGTGTACTTACCCCTCAGAACATCGTGCATAGGTCCCGTCAGGAATCTAACGAAAGGCGTAACATCGGGGGC
>CALKYD010000148.1 GCA_938003605.1 uncultured Sulfolobales archaeon
ACTTGGAGCAAAGGCTAATACTAATGCCTTTAGAAACCCTCATCAATGACGTGAGGAGCAACAATGATTTCGAGAGCTTAACTCACGTAGGTAGGATATACTTTAAGGCTTTAAAGGACTTGGGGAAATCAACGTTTACAGCTGGAGGCAAAGACGTTTAAGCGGTGATATAAGTGAGCGAGGAGAGCGAGCTTAGGAAAGTGCTTCCAATAAGGGTTTCCTCACTTAATGACTTAGTTAGGATAGCCGTTACATACATGACTCCAACGATGCAGTCAGTCTTCCTGCTTAAGTTTAGGGATAGGGAGAGGCTGATTGTAGGAATGCTTGGCTTATTTAGAGACTACTACAAGCTGTACGGCCTACCAGTGCTGTACTACCATGTGTGCAGCAGCGCGGAGGAGGAAAAGATTGTTCAGGCAAATTATATAGTTGTGTCAAGCAGTGATGAGAGGCTGGAGTTCAGTAAGGTGGCTAAGCCAGGGGTATCCATACCACTAGTTGAACTACGTGCAAAGCCTCCAATAATCCCAGATCTCGATTAAGGCTGAGGATTTCTGGTTTACAGCAGAAGATCGTGGTAAAGTAAGTAATATAGAGCTGTTGAAGCGGCGAGCGAGACTAGAGTATATGTGCCCCCTATTTTAAGGAACTTAGTGAAGTCCGCTTTCTCCCCATGCTTTTCAAGTATTCGTACAGCAGTGTAGTTTGCTGAAGCACCTATGTACGTAGCATTGCCGCCTATGGTTGCACCAATTAAGAGCCCCCAAGCAATTACAACTGGTTCCACATTCATGTAGGTGGCGATAGTGTTTGCCACAGGGATCATAGCGGCTATAATAGGTATGTTGTCGATAACTGATGAAGCTAGAGCTGAGAGCAGTATCAGTAATGCTGATGCCTCAATAGCGTTGCCACCGTACATCAGGATCGCGCTGGCGATATCTGCAGTTAGACTGCTCTTATCTAGGAATCCAACTAAGTAAAACATTAAGGCTATGAAGAGCAGAAGCCTGTAGTCAAGGGCGGCTTTAAGTAGCTTCCTCCACTTCCTTAAGCCATAGAAGGCTATTAGAACTAGGGTTGGAGCAGCAGCTGATGCAGTTAAACTGAGGCCTAGCTCCTTTCTCAAGCTGAGTAGGGCTATTTTAGCTATGAGAGCCAATACTACGGCTGCAACATACCTTCTATCAACTTTAGTTGACTCAGTTTCAGTAGAACTGTAGCTGAACGGTCTTCCACCGAGCTTGACGTAGGTTGGTGAGAGGACTATTGCTGTGAGCATGCCTACCAGCACTATTACGAACATGGATGGCTTGCCTAAGTAGTATATGAAGTCAAAGAACCCCAAGCCATACCTTGAGGCAACTATGGCTGCCTGAGGGTCTCCTATAAGTAGGGCTGAGCCAGCTATGTTTATTGAAAGAGCCATCATTATTACTGTTGGAACGGGGCTTACGCTGGCCATTCTGCATGTAGTAATCACTATAGGGGATAGTATGATTACAACTGACACATTCTCCATAAATGTGCTTAGGAGGCCTCCAATGATGCTCACCAATAGCGTTAAGCGGAGAGCGCTTCCCTTACTTGACTTCACGATCCTTAGGGCAACGAGTTTCACTAGCCCGCAGTCCTCCATGAACCACGAGATCGCTGATGCAAATACTATTAAGCCAAGCACATCTAGATCTACGTAGCTTAGTGCGTCCAGAGGACTTATGGCTGTAGAGAAAACGCCTACTGAAACAGTTATAGCGACAGCAGCTAGTGCTGCTTTAAGCCTATCGATTCCTACAGCTATTGCAGCAATCATGCCTAAGTAAGTCGCTCCAATAATTGCCTTTACTACTACTATATCCACTCTCCTTCCCTGTGGTTATGGAGCCTCCTGAGAATAAATACTTAAAGCCAGACACTAGTTAACGTGCTTAAGCTTTAATAAGCTATCCGTATATTCGCCCATGTATTAAGGTCGGGAGAGGGGGGTGTGCTCATTTAGCTCAAGCCTGCCAGTAGTGAAGCCTACTTTAAGGGAGCTCAAAGAGCTTCGCTTAATAGCCTCGCTGCAATTCAGGGGAGTAGGAGAGGAGTTTATCCCAAGCGAGGTTATGGTCGCTAAATCGCGTAAAACACGGAAAATCAGAGCCATTTACCTAAATGACGCACCCCTAGCATTCCTAAGAGCTGAAGACTATAGGTTTACTTTAACTATATACGGTGGATTGAGGCTAAACAACCTATTGCCAATGCCCCATCTTAGAGTAATTGTTGGAAGAGATTATTGTGAAGCAGTAGAAGTATTTAAGGGAAGCATCTTCGCTTCTCACGTAGTATTCGCTGACCCAGACATAAGGCCTCACGATGAAGTAATAGCGTTATGCGAAGACCTAAAAGTTATAGCGGTAGGCAAAGCATTGATGCCAGGGTGGCTAATGACTTACTTCAAGAGAGGGGGAGCAGTTAGAGTGAGGGAGTCCATTAGAGATGCAGTAAAGCTAAAGAACACTGTGTAACTTAATATATGCCTATTGCTTCAGCAACACGTGGGTGGACTGTGTGGGCAAAGTAAACGTGGTTTTAAACAAGGTTAGCAAGGAGGAGCTACATGATTCAACTTTCGTAACGGGATTCCCTGGATTCGGCCTTGTAGGCTACTTAGCGTCTAAGCACTTAGCCTATGTATTGAACCTCAAGAGGATCGGCTTCATTGAAACACTCTACGTGCCTGAATCAACATTTTACGTAAACAATGTAGGAATAACGTACCCTTTTGAACTATACTATGGATTAGTGAACCACGTGAAAATGCTCGTCCTAGTAAATCACACTGTGCCTGAAGCACGTGAGAGAGCGAAATTCGCTAAAGCAATTGCACAGTGGGTAAAGGAGTTGGGAGTTAGTGAAGCATTCTTACTCGGAGGACTCGATCCAGCAATAAGGGAGAGTAGTGGGGAAGTCTATAGATGGATACCCTTTGGGGGAACTAGAAG
>CALKYD010000149.1 GCA_938003605.1 uncultured Sulfolobales archaeon
GGCTTTATAAGGAGGTTCCAGAAGAGGATCTACGTTCCTCCCCCCAATAAAGAGCTGAGGGCTGAGCTATTCAAACACTTCATTAGGAAGATTGAGTTGGGAGGATCTATAAAAGCAGGAAGCGACATTGATTACGATAAGCTAGCTGAACTAACTGAAAACTACTCCAGCCACGACATTGAGGTCGTAGTTATGGAGACTTTAAATAGAGTCATCGAAGAGTATTTTGAAGATAGTAAAGTTAGAGAAATAACTATGGAGGATTTCGAGGAAACTCTTAAGGAAATAAAGCCGAGCATTGATGAGATCCTTATAAGCAAGTACAGGGAGTGGGCAAAGAACTACGCTTCAGAATAACGTGCCTTATTGAGTTAAGGATTCTGAGTTACGTAGTCTTTAATGGACTTGCCGTGTCTGAAGGTTAGGAAGACTCTATTTCTGCAGGAAGCCTGTTTCCTGAGCAGAGGGATGAGTCTCCAAAATGATTTACAGCTAAGACGGCGTCAGTAATTATGCAGTCCGCATCTAATGAATCAATACATCCTTAAACAGTAGTCAATGTATGAAAAATGATCTTGGCTCCAAAGGACTTTGATAGAATTGGCGGACTGCCTCTTACTGAAAAAGAGCTGATAATCGCAGTTAAGAAGGAGACGCAGCTAGGAGCAGTGACTTAGGGGGCTTCATTTGACGTGAACTTAGCGAACATGACTGCCCTCATAGATGGAATGCTGCGATCTCAAGTAGCTCTACTACATCGTGGAACCCACAAGATCAAGAGATAGAGGATCCAAAAGCTAGCAAAGCTTAAGCCGGGCTTAGGGGTGCTCAGTAAAACTAATATAGGGTTTCAGTAAGATTGTGATTATAGCCGATGAGGAGAGTTATGCCCACATTCGAGTAATTCATAGTGAAGATTCCTGGGGTAGCTGAGGTTCCTATATCATTAGCTGATTCTGCAAGCTCCGAATCCCCCCAAGCGATCGGCTTAGGGTCCGAGCCTTTAATACTCTTTCTACACCAGCTCTCTAACAGGGTGAGTAAAGGTGGGTTTTGGAAATTTAGTTAAAGTATTTGAAGCTCTAGCCAGCCTGTTTAGCGGTGTAGAAGGAGTTGGCGTACTTCTAGCTGCATTAGGGATAATAATGCTGTTAGCTACTGTAAGCGGATTCGTAGTGTGGGCACTCATAGGTTTTATAAAGAAAGTCCCAAGAATGACTCTAGGGGAGTTCTTAAAGTTCATAGTAGTATTCTCAGGAGTCTTAATAGTTTTAGGAATACTTATTCCATAAATGCATTTTTACATTAATCACGCACACTGCCTTTAATCTCCTCCACTAACTTCCTCAATGCTTCATCATACGGTATGCCGCTTACAACTAATGATGATAGGCGGAACTTAAATAGATCGTCGCCGTAGGAGCCGTAGACTTTTCTGTATTCCTTAATGACTTCATAACTTAAATCATCTTGAGAAACGCTCTTTGCAGCACTATTAGTGGTTAAGTGTTCCTCCACAAAGTTTACTTTATTAAAGAAAGTATTCACAATACCTATAGTTTTCTCAGATGCAGAGACCTTAACTATACCTGAGTATAGGACGCTCGATATCATTGAGATAGCCAGTAGAATTGAAGTAAAAGCTTTTTCACTGAGGCTAAGCGGACCAATTAATACAACTATGAGAAGCGATAAGCCCCCTAGGCAATTCAATATGTAAGATAATATGGGGTTCTTAAACAATATGATTAATGAAGCTAAGGCCAGTAAGGGGGTGAGCCAAGCTGTATTTGCTAAGATCGACGGATTCTTCGCAGCCGCTATGTACGCTATTGTCAAAAGGAGCATGAAGTGAGGTGTTAGCGTGATGACCCTTGTCTTCAATCTCTCACCCCTAATGATTTCTAAGTAGGATTTTAGGAGCTCTTCGTTTCTCTCAATAAATTTATTAAGGTCTTCAATGCTTATGAACCCCCTCATGTATTCTCTAATTGCAGCGTAAAGCTTAGCTAGAGAGAGTGCGAGGATCTCTGACGCATTAATCAAGCGTCTTGTAGGTATAACGGGTACTTCTAACTCCTTCAAGACTCTGCAGTAAGCATCAAGCCTTTCAATGGCGCTCCTTAAGCCTATTAAGCTCCTTTCACTTCCAAGAGAGCTTGTAATTCTCTGAATCATCTCAGCTATCCTATCTCTAAGTAAGGCATTGATGTTCCTCAACTTGGAGGCACTCTCACTATATGGAGTTAAAAAGAGCATATAAACTTTAGCTTACTGCACTGCCTCTCTAAAGACCCATGATAAATCAGGCACTCTTTCCCTCTTAATGCCTTCTTCAGCAAGTGCATGAGCTATCAGTGGTAAAGCTATTGTTGCATCAACGTATACAACTCTCTTCCTCGCTTTAGGAGACACTTTCCCCCAACTAATGGCTTCTTCAAGAGTTGCTCCGGAAAGCCCTCCCCACACAGGTTGATCAGTTGTAAACTGCACTACGTATTCAAGGCTTTTATAGTATTCGGATATTCCTTCAGCTTCAGCTAACAGTGTCTGAACTACAGTAACTAAGTTTACGTAGTCCTTGGGTACTCCTCCACCTACGTATATTGCAGATAGCTTACTCGACCTTCTCCCTATTTCAACTATTTGGTTAAAGTCGTTAACCATGTCAATGACTACTGGATGCCCCTCTCTATAGGCAAGAACTGCTGCAACTCCATAGCCACTGTCTGTTAGTGCAGGACTGAAAATAGGTACGCCCACTCTATAGGCTGCTGAAACTATGCAGTCAATGCCCTTCTCGTTTAAGTACTTTCCAAATAGATGGAGGAACTCCATTGATGAATAAACGCTATTTATGGGAAGAGTCTTAATGAATTCCTTAATTAAGCCCTCCATTCGTCTATAGTCCAGTTCACTAACGTAAACATCGTAGAATCTATCTATCTTGTGTTTCAAGAGCTCTTCATCATCTATGTATGGAGTTCCCTTGTAGTAGTTGAAGCCATGGGCTTCAACTATGTCTTCAGATATGTTTGCCCCAGTGGAGACCAATACGTCAACGAATCTTCTCTCAATAAGCCACTTAATTATTTTCCACATGCCTGCAGTACTCATAGAGCCCGCCAATCCAAGGAATATCGTTGTATCTGCATCCTCAAGCATGTCAACAATTATTTCGTAGGCCTCGCCTAACGCTCTACCTTGATAAGCTGTATCAGCCATCGCTCTAAGCAGCTCGCTTATCCCCCGCTTAGAGACATCAATAGTCTTGAGTTTATCCCTTAAATAAACTTCACTCATAGGGATTCACCAAGCCTAGGAAGTACGCTTAGGGCTATATAGTTAACTTCCATGAATCACCTATTGAGGCATTAGAGGAGTAAGTAGGCCAATTACGTAAATGCTTTAAGTACTAACTGAGCTATGTAATCGAGCATTGTGTTTAAGCCTAGCTTGCTCCTTCCATGTACTCTAACCCTAAATAAGTACGGCACGTCACACACATTGGCTTGAGGATTTGCATGTAGTATTTCGAGAAGTATCTTGAACCCCCTTGCTCCTCCCCTAATGACTACAGCCTCCTTTTTGCAACCGAAGAAGCCACTCATAGGATCTGTAGTCCTCCTTGACTCTCGTATAAGCATGTGCGCTAGCAATGTAGCTACTTTACTTTCGAAAAGCCTCAGCTTACTCCAACCTTCAACTCCTCCTCCTCTTACATACCTTGATGCAACAACGATATCGCATTCCCTTAGCAATGCATCAAATATTCTTGGAACAACGTGCGGCGGATGCTGAAGATCAGCATCCATGACTACTACGTAATTGCATGAAGTCTCTCTAAAACCCCTAATTACTGCAGAAGCAAGTCCTCTCACACCTCTTCTTACAATGACTTTAACGGGGTATTCTACGGATAGCGCTCTAGCTACTTCAGCAGTTCCATCAGGGCTATCGTCGTCTACTACGACTATTTCATGAGTGATCCCTTGGCTACTCAAGGTTTTTGAGAGAAGAGGGATCATGAGCTTTACGTTCACAGCCTCATTGTATGTTGGAATCACTATTGAGATGCAGTCACTTCTACATAAAAGTTCTCTAGAAGTCAAGACGTCTTCCTCCAGGCTAGTGTTACGCCTAATAAATAGTTAGCGATAAATCCTAGAGCTATGCCTATAAGTGATGCGTAAGCTATGTAAATTCCAAAGAAGTTGACTAACACGTATGTAAAGACTAGCTGTGTAATGAAGCTTGTAATGCTCGACAGATGATACTTGATTAGCCTTACAAGCCTTTTAGAGAAGCCTCTTGAAAGCTTCATGCCTCTGAAAGTCCATACTTCGTGGAGTGCGAAGTTGAACAATAAGCTTGTTTCAAAGCCAGCTAAGACTGCTAAAGGTAGCCCGAGAAGCGGGCTTATGCTCATTGTTTGTGGTAGAATTAGTGTAACTATGGATGCATTAACCAATGATCCAAGAAGCCCAACTAATCCAAACTTTACGACAACGCTGGGCTCCCTAATTAGCATTGCTACAGCGTATGGGAGCTTTCCATAAACAGCCATAGCTACTTCACGTATGGGGGCCTCATATGGTACTATGAGGATCCTCCTAGCATTGTTTAGAATGGCTTGCGCAAAGTTTCTGCAATCAATGGATCCCTTAATCAACGCGTTCTTAAATATTAGTGCAAAACCATTTGGATGACCAGTGATCTCCTCTAATACGCTAAGTGAACCAGCATTAATTAAGAATGCTCCCAGAGGGCCTTTAGGCTTAGCAATTACTATGATTGCATCGTAGTTTTTGCCGTAGGCAGCCACTACATCACTTACTATGGGCAGCGCTGTATACCCTAAGTCAGGTACTAGAATGGAGTAGTCGCGGCCATCGTTCAGGGCCTTCGTTAATGCGTCACAGCGATCAATGGCTTCAGGAACGCTTACGCCAGCTCTCTCTAAGATACCTGTCCTCACTACTACTGTATGTGAAGAGATCTTTTTAGACAACCTACCTCTTACCTAGAATACTCTGTTACAGCATCTTGTTTAACTAACAACTAAGGAAATTTAAGCCTTTAATAGTGTGTACTAAGATTGTGCCCTCAAGCCTGTTTGCCTCTAAAGCTCATTTTAGTTCAGTCCACGAGATACATCCATGGATTAATGATTGATTGGGATCCGGCAGTGCCTTCATAAAGTATTTGGGAAAGCGCTGGGGGTGCCTGAACATGAATTAAAATCGAGAGTAAGCAGCCTAATATAATGAGTGCGTTAGAGGCGGCAGGCTCTGTGTGTGAATGGGATGAGCTGCTAAGTGAAATAAGTGCATGCACTAAGTGCATCCTCCATAGAAATAGGAGGAATCCCGTGCCAGGAGAAGGATCTAGGAATGCCCAAGTAATGTTTATTGGTGAAGCACCTGGTGCAAAGGAAGATGAAACAGGCCGTCCATTCGTTGGTGCAGCAGGCCAACTCCTTACACAACTAATGGAGTTAATCGGGTTACGCAGAGATTCTACATACATAACTAACGTCGTTAAATGCCGTCCTCCAAATAATAGAGACCCTAATGATGATGAGATAGCTGCTTGCCTTCCCTACCTCATTAAGCAAATAGTGCTTGTAAAGCCTCAACTAATAGTAGCTCTTGGAAGGCACTCCTCTAAGACGATCTATGAGCTAGCTGGGTTAAGGTGGATTAGCATGGCTAAACAGCATGGAAAACCAGTTGAAGTCTCAATAGCTGGAGTAAGGACTGTAGTTATAGCAACATACCATCCAGCTTCAGCTCTCTATAATCCAGGTCTCAGAAAGCTCATTGAAGACGACTTTAAGAACTCTATAGCTAGAGCCATTAGCAAGGAAAAGATGCCTAGGAAGACTCTGCTCGACTACTTGTAGTACAGCACCTCGTTTTAACTCTGAAAATTCATCTAGTCATTCTTGCCGGGTTATCTTCATCGGTGCGGCGTATATAAGTGTGTATAGTCTCCCTTAAATATGGTTTTAGCGTAGGAGTATGCTGAGTAGAGGTGCAGTGATTTGAGTTCAACGAGTCAAAGTGATTTGCCCTTCAGCGTGCTAGTTGAAGCTCTAGAGAAGATATCCATGACATCCTCAAGGATCCAGATGACTGCTCACTTAGTTGAGTTATTTAAAAAGACTCCTCCAGCAGTAGTAGATAAAGCAGTCTACTTCCTCCTAGGGGAGCTCTGGCCCAGCTGGACTGGACTCCCCGAACTAGGTGTTGCAGAAAAAATGTTGATTAAAGCAGTCTCCCTGTCAGTAAACGTACCTGAATCTAAAGTTGAGGAACAACTGAAGGCTGCTGGAGACCTAGGGCTTGTTGCTGAGAGGCTTAAGTCAGAGAAAGAGCGCTTAGGCCGGGGATTACTGGGCTTTGCAAAGGTGGTGGGCGGGCAATTAACTATTCTAAGAGTCTACAATTCATTGACTAGGATAGCTCATGCGACTGGTGAAGGAAGTAGGGATGTGAAGCTCAAGAT
>CALKYD010000150.1 GCA_938003605.1 uncultured Sulfolobales archaeon
GAGCTTTACAGGCTACAACATCGAGGACGCTTTAATAATGAATAAAGGAAGTGCTGATAGAGGTTTTGGGAGAAGCACTTTCTTTAGGCTCTACACTACAGTAGCATACAAGTACCCTGGAGGACAGGAGGATAGAATAGAGATCCCAAGTCCTAACGTTAAGGGGTTCCGTGGATTAAAGGCCTACGAGAAGCTTGAAGAAGATGGAATAATAGCTCCTGAGACGCCGGTTAAGGGCGGAGATGTATTGATAGGGAGGACTAGTCCACCTAGATTCTTCACAGTCCAGGAGTATGGCGTTGGCGCTGGATTGGTTAGGCAAGACACGAGCATTGTAACTAGGCATGGCGAGAAAGGAGTAGTTGATTCAGTGATGCTTACAAGCGATGGAGAGGGCAACTACGTAATTAAAGTAGTTGTGAGGGACTTAAGAACGCCTGAAATAGGTGATAAGTTCGCGAGCAGGCATGGACAGAAGGGAGTTCTAGGCCTATTGGTTCCTCAAGAGGATATGCCTTTTACTGAAGAGGGGGTCGTGCCAGATCTGATAATAAATCCGCACGCCTTCCCAAGTAGAATGACTGTTGGACAATTGATTGAGAGCATAGCTGGTAAGGTAGCATCCATGGAGGGAGCATTCGCAGATGCAACTCCATTCTATAAGAAGTCAGTTGAGGAAGTTAGGCTAGCTTTGAGAAGACTGGGCTACTCGCATACGGGGGAGGAAGCAATGTATGACGGTAGGACGGGTGAATTACTCAAGAACACTATATTCATTGGAGTAGTGTACTACCAAAAGCTGCATCACATGGTTGCAGATAAAATGCATGCGAGAGCCAGGGGGCCAATACAGATCTTGACTAGGCAGCCTGTTGAAGGAAGGGCTAGGATGGGTGGCTTAAGGTGGGGGGAGATGGAGAGGGATTGCTTAATAGGCTATGGAGCTGCCTCCCTCCTCAAGGAGCAGCTGGTTGATAAAAGCGATAAGGTGGCTATCTACGTCTGCAGCCTTTGCGGACACGTAGGCTGGTATGACAGGAATAAGAAGGAGACTGTTTGCCCAATTCATGGAGATAAGGGCAAGCTGTACCCAGTGGAGGTATCGTATGCATTTAAACTACTTGTACAGGAGCTAATGAGCATGAACATTATGCCGAGGGTAGTTCTTGAAGGAGTTGTAAAGAGGTGATAACTATTGTCAAGCCCCATGAAAATCAAGGCAGTGAAGTTCGGAATACTTAGCCCAGATGAAATCAGGAAGCTCAGCGTCACAACAGTATTCTCAAGCGAAGTATATGACAACGACGGTCTGCCAGTTGATGGAGGAGTAATGGATAGGAGGCTTGGAGCCCTTGAGCCAGGCGAGAAATGCCCAGTGTGTGGAAATACTAGGGAGAATTGCCCTGGGCACTTTGCTCACATAGAGTTAGCTAAGCCAGTTATACACGTAAACTTCGTTAAATACGTACTTATGTACATTAAGGCTACGTGTAGAAACTGTGGGAGAATACTTCTAAGCCAAGAGGAGGCCCAGAGATACCTAGAGCTACTCAGTAGACTTGATAAACTGGACGTTAAGCCTCTTAAGAAGAGATTAATAGAGTATGTGAGGAGGAAAGCTTCTAAGACAAGTACATGCCCTCACTGCGGCTCTAAGCAATATAGAGTGCGCTTTGAGAAACCATACGTCTTCTATGAGGATAGGGAGGAAGCAGGCTTAGTTAGGCTTAATCCAAGCGATATAAGGAAGAGGCTTGAGAAAATACTTGATGACGACGTGAGGCTTCTTGGAGGAGACCCTAGGGACGCTAGGCCTGAGTGGATGGTGCTTACGGTACTAATTGTTCCACCAAAGACTGTGAGGCCATCAATACTTCTGGAAACAGGGATTAGGAGCGAAGATGATTTAACGCACAAGCTAGTTGACATAGTTAAGATAAATAATAGATTGAGGGAGCACATAGAGAGTGGTGCTCCAAATGCTATAATTGATGAGGAGTGGGATCTCCTACAATACCATGTCGCAACGTACTTCGACAATGAAATTCCTGGAATAGCTCCAGCTAAACATAGATCAGGCAAGGTTCTCAAGGGCCTTGCGCAAAGGCTTAAGGGGAAGGAGGGGAGGTTTAGAGGCAGTTTAAGTGGTAAAAGAGTGGATTTCTCTGCGAGAACAGTCATATCACCTGATCCAAACTTGAGCATAAATGAAGTGGGAGTTCCAATCGATGTAGCTAAGGTCCTTACAGTGCCCGAGAGAGTGACTTCATGGAATATCGATGAGCTAAGGAAGTTTGTTTTAAACGGCCCTGATAAGTGGCCTGGAGCTAACTACATAGTGCGCCCGGATGGCAAGAGAATAGATCTGAGGTTTGTTGATAGGAAAGCAGCTGCTGAATCCCTTGCTCCAGGAATGATTGTTGAAAGGCATTTAATTGATGGGGACATAGCTTTATTCAATAGGCAGCCAAGCCTCCACAGAATATCAGTTATGGCTCATATAGTTAGAG